>CAYVUQ010000267.1:0-2676 GCA_964454915.1 uncultured Puniceicoccaceae bacterium | reverse complement strand
CAAGCCTAAAGGCATGCCCCACGTGGGTGGGTTGCTTCAGCGCCCACTGTTGAAGCCCCGGGGGTTTCGGACGAATCTCAACACCTCGGGAACCCGGCAGCTATCCGGCGTTCCCTCGGGCAAGCCTAAAGGCATGCCCCACGTGGGTGGGTCGCTTCAGCGCCCACTGTTGAAGAGTCTGTGGGTTTACGGCTTGTGCGCGGACTGCCGGGAGTAGCCGAGCGGCTAGATTAACATTGATACGTCCCAGATCAAGAGCGCGGTGAGGGAGGTGGACGGCGCAATTGCAGGTATGCTGGAGCTTCACGGTGGCTGCATTTGCTGCAGCGGAAGGTTTTGAGACACCCATTTACTCGACGGAATGGATTTGGTGCCTTCTACTTCCGCAAAGATTTTCAGGGGAACGACTTATTAATCCGAACCCCAAATAAAGAATAATCGGGTCTCGCTAGACTTCGATAACGATCCCGATTTCGATTTCGACACTGAGTGGCGGAGTAATAACAATCTTCAGAATGGCGTTCGGGGTGGGACTCGTTTTATGGGTTTCCCAATCTCTTCCTTTTCCCAATCTCTTCCCTTCAGAATTTTGAGATTGTTCAGAGCCGGTTCGACGAACTTACGCCCCCAAGCAGCACTTTTAGCCAGATAGCCGTCATCGAACAAGTCGGCTTTGCGCTCCTCCAAATTGTCCGGATGAATCACCTCCAGCCATGCATTCTTGATTCCCAGACATGTGCTATCGATCAGAAAACAACCGACCTCGATGGAATCGGCACGGCGCTGGCGAGTCACCGCCACCACTGCGAGCGGTGCGGCGCTGAGATCCTCTATCGAATCCAGAAAATGTCGAATGTATTCGACATTTTTCTCTTTATTTGTCGATTAGAATCGACATTATTTAACAAATGATGATTTGCAGAGGAGAAGCCCGACCGATTCAAAACCAGAATTCCCGACTGATTTCATGCTACAAGACCTGTTCGACATCCATTACCGCGTTACCGAAGAGTTGAGGGCCGACTACATTCGATCCGTCTATGACCGAATCAATTGGAATCATCGGCTAGTCGGCATTATCGGGGCCCGGGGGACCGGAAAGACTACCCTGGTTCTCCAGCACTACCGGAAACAATACGGGCAGGTTGAAAAGTGCCTGTACCTTTCCGCAGACAACCCCTTGGTGTTGAAATCAGGCCTCTACCGAATCGCCTCCGAATATTTCAAGTATTACGGCGAATGCATCATTATTGATGAAATACACAAGCAGGATCAGTGGAGCGCGGAACTGAAGGCCCTCTACGACGCCTATCCGAACAAGAAGTTCATTGTTCTGGGCAGTTCCATCCTCAATATTCTACACGGCAAAGGAGATCTCTCCCGGCGGATGCTCACCTACCCGCTGAACGGCCTTTCTTTCCGGGAATACCTGAACATTCGCTGCAAAGCCAAGCTCGACCCCGTCCCACTCGGCACCCTTGCCGCCGACCACCTCTCGATCGCCCGGCGAACCCTCAGCGCGCGTCCGACTGTCCTGAAGGACTTCGAAGACTACTGCCGGAGCGGCTTCTATCCGTTCGGGATCAATCATACCGAAGACGAATATTTCCAGTTGCTGGCCAACATCCTCGATAAAGTCATCTATGAAGACATCCCGAGCCTGAAACTTCTCCAGTCCTCATCCTGCCTCAAGCTGAAGAAACTCATCGCCTGGCTATCGGCGGGCACCACGCCTCAAATCAGTGTTTCCTCGCTGACCAATGAACTGGAGGTAGCCCGGGACACACTCTATGATTATCTCGATCTGCTCGAACGGGCCCAGCTCATCCGGATCATCCGCCCGCTGAAAAAGAATGTCCGCAGCTACAAGCAGTCCAAGGTGCTCTTCGCCACGCCCAACCTTTACTTTGCCATCCAGCGTCACCTTTGGAGCACATCTACGCAGAAGGGGAATCTTCGGGAATCCTTCTTCCTCTCACACGCCTCGGCCTGCGGACCCCTCCACGCTGCGCCACAGGCCGACTTCATCGTTGAAACCGGCAACGAAACCCTGGAAGTCGAAGTCGGCGGCCCCGGCAAAGACAACCGTCAAGTGCGACATTCGCCGAACGGACTGGTATTCAAGGATGGCATCGAGACCGGATTTGCCCGGCAGATTCCGCTATACCTTGCAGGTTTTCTCTACTGACATCATCATCCTAATCTTGATCGTAATCATAATCGCCCAACCCAATGACTGCGCTGAAGGGACTGAAGGGACTGGTGGTGATTGATGAAGCAGGATCTTTTTCGGCACCCGAAGCTCGGGGCCTCGTGGGAGAATTTCGCTCTGGAGCAGGTGCTCTCGCTATTGCGACCCCGGGAGGCCTATTTCTACGCGGCTCATGGAGGGGTCGAACTCGATCTCTTCATTCCCGGGAAATTAAAGCTGGGCGTTGAATTCAAACGTCAGGATGCACCCAAAGTGACCAAGTCCATGCGGCAAGCCATTCAGGATCTCGGCTTGGAAACGCTGTGGATTGTTTACCCTGGCTCACGCGAAATCCA
Organism: uncultured Puniceicoccaceae bacterium; assembly: GCA_964454915.1. Classification (GTDB taxonomy): domain Bacteria; phylum Verrucomicrobiota; class Verrucomicrobiia; order Opitutales; family Puniceicoccaceae; genus Puniceicoccus. Next base: position 129 of record CAYVUQ010000267.1, on the reverse strand, counting down.
GCTGGATGAAAAAATTTGCGCCAAACCACTCAGTCGGTTGTTCGGAGATACATTTTGATCGGCAAACTTCCTCATCAGCCGAAAACTAGAGAAAAAGGTCAAGAGTCAAGACCCGACATCTTTTTGGTT
>CAYVUQ010000266.1:0-2713 GCA_964454915.1 uncultured Puniceicoccaceae bacterium | reverse complement strand
CAGTAGCGGGGTCCGGTGCCGGATATCGTTCCACCGTAGAGGGGGGAGCGGTGGAGGTTGTCGCGGATGAGCTTTTCGGTTGCGGGGGTCGTTTCGGTCATCCAGCAGGAAACCGAGACCGAACCCGGAGCCCAGCCGGGGAGAACCTCGGGGGACTGTTCCACGTGGAACGGGGATGATACCGTTGGGCTGTTTAGGGGGAACTGTTCCACGTGGAACAAATCGATATCGTCGCGTGTGTCGTAGAAGGCAAAGAAGACGGGGTCCGCGTCGCCCGGTTGCTCCCTGAGCTTGGAGAAGTCGAGGGTCCGGCCGAGGATACGGGAGGGTGTGCCGGTTTTCAGGCGTTCCAGCTCTATCCCTACTTCGAGAAAGCTCCCGGAAAGACCTTCGGCGGAAAAATCCCCGAGGCGACCGCCTTTGTTTCGGTTCTCGCCGATGTGCATGAGGCCACGCAAAAAGGTGCCGGTTGTGACGATAACGGTTCGTGCATGGAACTCGATCCCGAGGGAGGTGCGCACACCCGCGACGCGGTCGCCTTTGAAGATCAGCCCCTGGACCATGGCCTGGAAAAGGGCGAGGCCGGTTGTCCGTTCAAGGACGTGTTTCATGCGGAACTGATAGGCCTTTTTGTCGCACTGGGCACGTGCGGCACGTACGGCGGGACCTTTGGTGGCGTTGAGCAGCCGGAATTGGATGGCGGTGCAATCGGCGTTGACCCCCATGGTGCCTCCCAGGGCGTCGATCTCGCGGACGATGTGTCCTTTGGCCTGTCCACCGATGGCTGGATTGCAGCTCATCTGGGCCACTGTATCGAGATTGCCGGTCAGCAAGAGAGTGTCCGCCCCGCGCCGCGCGGCGGCCAGAGCAGCTTCGCAGCCGGCGTGGCCCGCACCGCAAACGATCACGTCGTAGGGGTGGGAGGGGCCGTAGCGGAGTGCGTGAGGGGAGGGATTCATTTGCCGATGCAAAACTCCCGGAAGAGCACATCCAGCATGGCCTCGTTGTCAACGGTTCCGACTATGGCCCCAAGGGATTCAAGGGCGTCGCGGATATCGGGGATCGCGCACTCGACCGAGGTGCCGTTCCCGAGCACCTCGCGGGCCCGGTCCAGGGATGTTCGGCATTGGCGGAGAAAGCCGATGTGGCGTTGGTTGTAGAGAACGCGGCTTTCCCCGCCGTCCAGCAGGCCGTCTTTGAGCAGTCGCTCCCAAATGCGAAGAAGGCCCGCGAAGCCTGTCCCGGTCTTCGCCGAGACCTTGACCTGCGGGAAGCCATGGAGGAATTTCTCCGGGGGATGGAAGGAGGGGAGGTCCGCTTTGTTCGCGACGATCAGGGTGTTGTCCGGGTGGAGCCGTTCCAGGAGTGGCGTGGGGAGGGTGGGGGACGGACGGTTTCCGTCAAGCACCAGCAGGTGGAAATCCGCCGTTGTCCAGGCTCGTTCGGTGTGCCGGAGCCCTTCCCGCTCGATGGCGTCGGGGGTCTCACGGAATCCTGCCGTATCATAAATATGAATACAATATGGACCCAGGGAAAAGACCTCGCCCACGGTGTCGCGGGTTGTTCCGGCGGTATCGCTGACGATCACCCGTTCCTCTCCCAGAAGGCGATTCAGAAGGCTGCTTTTGCCCGCGTTGACTTCTCCGAGGATCACCGTGCGGATGCCGCGGTGGAGGAGTTCGCGCTGGCGACCGGTGGCGATCATAGCGTTGAGGCGGGTCACGATGTCCTTGAGGTCGGCCGGTGGTCCTTCCTGGTCCTCGGGAGGGAGGTCCTCTTCGGGAAAATCGATGTGGGCTTCCAGGCGGGCGAGGACATCGAGAATCTCGGCCACACGGGCTTCGATTTCGGTTCCAAGACCGCCTGCGAGTTGCCGGTGTGCGGCATGGACGGCGGCTTCGCTGCGGGCTGCGATCAGATCGGCCACGGCTTCGGCCTGTGAGAGGTCGATCCGACCCTCGAGATAGGCAGTCCGCGTGAATTCCCCCGGTTCGGCCGGTCGGCTTCCGCGTGCCTGAAGGTCGGAAAGGATTTGTTCCACGAGGAACGGATTGCCGTGGCCAGAAATTTCGAGAGTGTCCCTGCCCGTGAACGAGGAGGTGGGCGGGAACCACGTGTGGAGGACCTGATCAACGTGTTTTCCAGCCAGGTCCCGGTAAACGCCGAGTCGCGCCATTCTAGCCGTGGTCGGGGAGGGGAGGGTGCCGAAAATCTCGCGGACCAGCACTGGTACGCCTGGGCCGCAAACGCGGATCACGGCCAGTGCTGCGGTGCCCGGTGGCGTTGCCAGCGCGTGGAATGTGTCGGACATCGACGGGTTTTCTGGTATTCAACCTCTCCAGACGAGAATTTCCATCCCTTCAGCCCGAGCCGGGTTCGAGGGGGCGTCTTCTCAAAGCACATCAGCCGCCCGTCAATCCTTGCCCTTCCCGGTTTCGTTGGATTCCGATTCTTCCTTTTCGTCCGCGCCGCCAGCGAGGACGTTGCCCACCTCGACGTGGACTTTTTCCCGGATTTTGCCGGTCAGCTCTTCCATCAGTTCCGGATGCTCGCGCAAGTATGCTTTGGCGGCCTCACGGCCTTGCCCGATCAGGTCTCCGTTGTAGGAAATCCAGGCTCCTTTCTTTTCGAGAATCTTGTGTTCCACGCCGAGATCGATGAGAGAGCCGCTGCGGGAGATACCCTCGTTGTACACGATGTCGAACTCGCATTC
>CAYVUQ010000265.1:0-2751 GCA_964454915.1 uncultured Puniceicoccaceae bacterium | reverse complement strand
CGTATCCATAGGCGAGAGTCGTCCCGACGACGTTCGCCAGCACGGGCACGACGGTCGATACAAAGCCCACGCCCATCCCGGAGATGATCACCGTGGCCGGTCCGGTCTTTCCGGATTCGGAGATGCTCCGGGTCGGCTTGAACTCATGGCTTGTGTAGTATTCGGTGGCCTTTCCGATCACGATGCCGGTGACGAGACCCGTGACGATGGCACCCCACACACCGAGATAATTCGGCAGGTCCAGTGCCCGCAGAACGAAGAACGAGAGGATCACGATCAGGACGGAACTCATGTTGACCGCCTTGCCGAGGGCACCCATCAGCTGGCGTTGCGACGCCCCTGGCTTCGCCCGCACCACAAACACGCCGAGCACCGACAGAAGTGTGCCGACCGCCGCCAGGATCATGGGTGCCGCCACGGCCTTGAACTGCACGACCGGGTCCGCTCCTGCAAACGCCGCCGCTCCGAGTGCTGCCGTCGCCAGGATCGAGCCGCAATACGATTCGTACAAGTCCGCGCCCATACCGGCCACGTCGCCGACGTTGTCACCCACGTTGTCGGCGATGGTGGCCGCGTTGCGGGGATCGTCTTCCGGGATACTGGCCTCGACCTTGCCGACCAGATCGGCACCGACATCCGCCGCCTTCGTGAAGATACCGCCACCCACACGGGCGAAGAGTGCCTGCAGGGAAGCCCCCATGCCAAAGGTCAGCATGGTCGTCGTGATGATCGCCATCTTCTCCTGCGGAGTGCCGGCTTCCACGAAATGATTCAGCACCAAAAACCAGATGGATATGTCGAGGAGGGCCAGACCGACCACCACCAGTCCCATCACCGCGCCGCTGCGAAACGCCAGTTTGAGTCCGCCGTCCAGCGACTCGCGCGCCGCGTTTGCCACCCGGGCCGAGGCAAAGGTGGCCGTCTTCATCCCGAAGAACCCGGCCAGCCCGGAGAAAAACCCTCCGGTGATGAACGCAAAAGGCACCCAGTTGTTCTGCAGGTCGAGACCGTAGGCCAACACCGCAAAGACCAGGAAAATCAGGGCGAAGAAGATACCGACGATCTTGTATTGCTGCCTCAGATACGCCATCGCCCCGACGCGCACGTGTTTCGCGATCGTTCGCATCGTCTCGGTCCCCTCGGACTCGGCCAGCATCCGCCGGAAAAACCAGAAAGCAAAGAACAGGGCCACCAGAGAGGCGACCGGAGTGATCCAGAAGAGAGGTGTTTGCATAGGAATTCGATCAGGTATGGTTCGTTGGAGCCTCCCGGAAAAGGTCGGAAAGGGAAATACTCAGGAGCCGAAACTGGAAAGTGCCGAGCGCCACCACGCGTAGTGCTCCGTCTCCAGTTCCTCGCGCGAAGGCAGCGGGAAGTAACGGATTGCCCCGGCATCGCCGACGTAGAATCCGCCCCGGATCGTCCGGAAGAGAACATCCTCCTTCATCTGCCGGATGACCGTCTTGTTCGGCTTCGAGTAGGTGTGCCGCAGCTCGCGCAGACAGTCGCGCAGGTGCTCCAGATTGAGGTAGGGAATGTTCCCGACCTCGGAGGCTTCGGGATCGTTGGCGAGTGCCTCCAGTTTCATCTCGGCAAATACGATGCGCGGCACATGGATCGCCTGGCCGGGTGTGGTCAGGCTGCTGCAGAACTCCGCCGGAGACAGTTTGCTGACCACCCGGGGATTGACCGGGCAAACCTCCTGGTAGAGGTGCAGGAGCCGACCTTCCTCCGCCTCCGGACACTCCGTCGGATCCAGCGAAAGCGTGCGCCCGTCGTCCGTGGTCAGGTGCAGCCGTGTCAACGCCTCCACAGGAATCGATTCCAGAACACGGTAAACCTTCAGATACGACGATTTCCGCGGGGTGCCGTCCTCGTGGGGAACGCAACGCTTCTCCGCCTCCGCCCGGTCGATGCCCTCGCCGGCGGCGGCGGGATCCACTTCGAAGAAAATGGCCTGCCCACGGGAGCGTTTTTGCGACCCCAGCGCGTAGTAGTTCCCGAATTCCTCGGGACTCAGCATCGACGCCACCAGGGATTCCGGGATCAGGGAAAGATAGTAATGGATACTCATCTGTGAAAACGCCCATTCGAATAAGTGTATCTTACCCGATGCAAGAAAAAATATTAGAAAAAATGATGGAGAAGGTCGGCCTTTGTTTTACGCACAAACGGACCGGGCGATCTCCCGGGCCTGTTCCGCCGAAAACAGTGCTTCGATCAGGGCCAGGCCGAAGGCGATGGCAGTCCCGGCACCTTGGGAGGTGATGATCTTTCCGTCCCGGACCACGGCTTCGTCGGCGACACCGCCCAACTCCTCGGCAACCGAGAAGTGGCCGGTGCGTTTGCGTCCGTTGAGCACTCCGGCCCGCTCGAGAATCACAGGCGCGGCGCAGATCGCACCCATCCACTTGTCCGCTTCGTGGAAGGACCGCACCAGATTCAGGATGTCATCACGCTCCCGGAGTTCCCTGGCAGCGGGCCCACCTGGAAGCACCAGGGCGTCGAAATTCACCTCAGCCAAATCGGCCAGTCCGGCGTCGGCCCGCAGGGCCATGCCGGTCTTTCCGATCACTTCAGGGGAATCGGAGACCGAGGCCAGAGTCACCTGGGCACCGGCCCGGCGGAGCAGATCGACGGGAGCGACGGCCTCGATTTCCTCGAAACCGTCGGCCAGCGGAACCAGAACACGAATTTCCATGGGCCGAAGGGTAGGGGAATCCTTGACGGCAGCGAAGGAAAAACCTCATC
>CAYVUQ010000264.1:0-2817 GCA_964454915.1 uncultured Puniceicoccaceae bacterium | reverse complement strand
TAGCAGCCCTGCCAATCATGGCCCCCGCACAACCGGTTTCTTTGAGAACAGCGAGGGTGCGCTGCGCGGAAGTGAGGTCGCCGTTGGCAAAAACGGGGCAGTCGAGAGAGGAGGCCGCCAAGGCAATTGTGCGGTAATCGACTTCACCGCGATAGGATTGCCGCACGGTCCGCCCGTGAACGGTCAGGAAATCAACGCCGTGCCGCCTTACCGAATCGACGTACTTCGAGAATGACCCGGCATCGTCGAACCCCAAACGGCACTTGACGGAGAAACGGCCTGGAACCGCCTCACGCACCCGCGCAATGATGGAATCGACCAAAGCCGGATCGCGGAGAAGGCCTCCTCCGGCGTTTCGTTTGTACACCTTGGGAGCCGGACAACCCAGATTCAGGTCTATCCCGGCGACCGGAAGTGCCGAAAGTTCCCTGGCCCATTCCGCAAGCGCGCATGGATCCGAGCCAAGGATCTGGGCAAACATCGGACGGCCTGTTTCGTTTTCCGCGACGCTTCGGAGGATGGAAGGCGAGGGTCTCGTCGAGGGATGCACCGCAAAGTACTCGGTGAAAAAGTAGTCAGGAGGTCCCATCTCTGCGAGAAGGTGCAGGAAAGCGTGATCCGTCACATTCTGCATCGGAGCGAGTGCCGTAGGCGGCCCCGCCTGATCGATGGGCGTGGGCAGCACTCGCGTTTTATGATCGGCAGCCCTGACCGTCGGCTCTTCCCCATTTTTCTGGCTTGTCATGTGAGTCAGCGGATGACTCCGCAACACTGTCATTGGTTCTCTCTCGATGTCTCGTCCTTCCTCGCGGAAGAAATCCTTCGGACGGCATGGACATCGCCCGGCGCACCTTGTTCTTCCTGGACGGTATCAAGTCTGCATCTACCTCCGCCGAACCAATTCTCACTTTGCTGCCGCACGAACTCGCGCGACCCCAAAATCCTGCCTTCGGTAAAATAGCGGAGTCGAGCAGCGAAACGAACTGTCAGGGGTAGTTCTCCCTTGTGCCTTTCCACGGCTTTTAGTTTTGCCTCGGGAATCCCGCACTCCCCGGGGCCTGCCACGGCTCCTTTCCCGAAAAGAATGATCCGATAGGCGGAAAGGGTGTTCTTTCCTCCTCCCACTGCACTGAAAATGCCCTTGCGTGCCGAAGCTCCGCCACCCACTGCTTCACCGTATCCCGAATAACGGTAATCCTTGGGGTCTTTGACCAGCCCGGCCCGCACCGGATTGAGATCGATATAGGCAGCGACTGTCCGAAGTGCCCATGGGGAATTCTCGACCAGAACACTCTTGAATCTTTCGGACCAGAGGGCTCCGAAGCGCCTGTGAGTCTGGTTGAACCAGATTGTGAAGCGCGACTTCAACGTCTTCATAAATTCCGACACATCCCCCATTCTCGCCTCCAGGGAGACCTTCATGGCCCTTGCCCTCTCGGTCCCGGATGCAAGCTCTTGTTCGAACCTTCCAGCATCCATAAGTTGGTAGCGGGTTCGTTTCGGGTAAAGGATGCGAAAGCGGCGAACAACCTCTGCATCAGACAGGCCTTCTTTCGGAACCGGAGAAACTCTCACCAGCACATGGAAATGATTCCCCATCACGCAGTAGGTGAGTATCTCCACCCCCGAAAAATCGGCCACCCGCCATAGCATCCGCCGGAATCGCTCCTTTTCGAGAGAACCGAAAAGCATCTCCCCATCCACAGTCCGGCTGATGCAGTGATAAACTGCCGAATCCCCTCCTCGCACCACAATTCTCCTGGTTCTCATTCACCCACTCCACCCACATTTTGATCCCGAGGCAAGAAAAAAGGGACTGTCCCTGTTTTTGCAGTCAGGTCTTGCCTGAAGGTTGCGGCGATGCTTGTTTCGAACAATCCCATGAAACAACGCACGATCTTGCGCGAAACTTCCGTCAGCGGAAAATCCCTCCATACCGGCGAGGAGGTTACCCTGACCCTGAAACCCGCACCTGAAGACTCCGGCATCGTCTTCCGTCGGACCGATCTCTACGGCAAACCCGAGATCAAAGCCGACATCTCCCTGGTCACTGAACTGGTCCGTAGTACCACCCTCTCCTCCGGGCACGCAAAGGTCCACACTGTCGAACACATCCTGAGCGCACTGAGCGGCTGCCAGGTGGACAACGTCATCGTCGAGATGAGTGCCAGTGAGCCTCCTATCCTCGACGGTTCCGCCAAGCATTTCGTAAACCTCATTCAGAAGGCTGAACCCATCGAACAAAAAAACAAGGAGCGTCGGTTCTTCACCCTGAAAGAGCATATCTCCATTTCGGAAGGGAACCGCTCCATCATAGCTCTCCCCTGCGATACACTCAAGATCACCTGCACTTCCTCCGACGACCGGGGTATCCACACACAGCACCTCACGCTGGAAATCGACCCTGATGTCTATATCGCCCAAATCGCCCCGGCACGCACCTTCACCATCTACGAAGACCTCGAGTAATTGCTCAAACTCGGAAAAATCCAGGGAGGCAGCCTCGACAGTGCGATTGTGATCAAAGGCGACAAAATTCTGGCCAAGGAGCCACTGCGATTCAAAGACGAGTTCGTCCGCCACAAGATTCTCGATATCCTCGGAGACATTTCCCTTCTCGGTTGCTCCCTGCGCGCCCACATCGTCGCTGTTCGCCCCGGGCACGCCCTAAATGCAGCACTGACCCGCGAGCTCGCCCGCCGGAAGACTGAAAAAACAAGCGACAAGAAGAAATCCCCGGCTAACAGCAGCCCCCAAGGCATCCCGAGCATACTTCCAGACGAGAAGGCCCTGGATGTCCGGAGGATTCTCGACACC
>CAYVUQ010000263.1:0-2822 GCA_964454915.1 uncultured Puniceicoccaceae bacterium | reverse complement strand
TTCCTGGATCGGGTATCCCGGCGAAAAAGCTCTCTCGGAACATCTGGGCCGCCCGGTCCGGCTGCTGAACGATGCGGACGCCGCGGGGGTTGCCGAGGTGCGTTTCGGGATGGGGCGGGGCGTGCCGGGTACGGTGGTGCTGCTCACGGTCGGCACCGGACTGGGATCTGCGGTGTTCACCGATGGCAGGCTCGTGCGCAACACCGAGTTCGGCCGGATGTTCTTCGGGCGGAAGAGGGAGGCCGAGGCCTACGTGGCCGATCCGGCCCGTGAGAAAGACGGCCTGGGAGACAAGGAGTGGGCGGCCCGTTTCGAGGAAGTCCTCGCAATGATCGAAACGCTCCTGTGGCCGAACATGATCATCGTCGGCGGCGGTGGGGCCAAAAATTTCGACAAAGTGCAGGATCGCATCAGCACCCGTGCCAGACTCGTTCACGCCACGGCCAAGAACAAGGCCGGCATCATCGGCGCGGCGGTGTGGGCGGCCGAGGGTGTGTCGTAGGAGTTTCCTTTTCTCAGTTCGAGACGGGAATGGTAAGGATGGGTGTCTGGCCCCTGGCGTCGCCGGTCTGGAGCGTGAACATCTGGGCAAAGAGCATGAAGGTTGATTTCGTGGCGAGATCGTCGTCTGCGATGTAGAACCAGGTGCCGCGGTAGTAGATGCTCGCGGCGGCATTTTCCGGACGGCTCTCGGAGTGGTGGACCCGGAAGAGATTGTCGAGCGGGGCGTTCCAGTCGAAGACCTCGCCCTGCTCGTCGCGGGTGGTGGTGACGGTTCCGGATTCAAGGTGTTTCCGGGGTACGCTGACCCCTTGCGACAGGTAGAACAAGACGCCCATCAGCGAGCGGGCGTTGAACTCGACGGTCGTGCCGTTCTCGACACCTTCAGCGGCGGAGCCGGAACGGACCCGGTACACGTTCAGGGCGGGATCGAGCCCGAGCATTTCCCGGACCGCGTCGGCGGCAGGGTTTTCGCCCGCAGGCGGCAGTCCGATGGCCGGATAGCTTTCGCCTTCCTCCGAAATCTGACCGAGTTGGATGGCACTGGTTCTCTGCAGAGCAAAGAGCTTTGCCGCGAGGTCGCGGAACTCCTCGTAGCGCGGGGGGGTGACGGGCGTCGGCCCGGAAGCTCCGACCGCGTTGGGAAGTCCATTGGCACGCTGGATCGCCATGCGTGCCACCGCATCCAGGCTCCATCCGGAGTTCGCCAGCAGGGCAAGATTCTCGAGGGGAACCGGTTCGAGAAGCCGGGTGAAGAACTCGGTTCCGGTTATGGGCGTGTAGGAGATCGTCGGTCGTTCGCTGAAGCTCAGGCCTCCCTGGCCCTGGAGAACGTCGGTCGCGTCGGCATCAAGGGGGAACGTGCCCGAAATGCCGGCACTGGTGGAAAGGTCGAACTGGGAAGTGACCGAGGAAGCTTCCATGAAGTAGGGCGTGTCGCGGTAGCGGAGCCTGACGATATTGAGGAGAAGCTGTTCCTCTCCGGTTTCCTGCATGGCGGTGTTGTAACCGATGGCGGTCCCTTTGTAGGTGTCGGGCGAAATCGTCGCGCAGCCGGTAAGAAATACTGCGCACAGGGCACTGCCGGAGAGGGCTGTATGAATTTTCATGGGAGAGAAGGGAGAGAAGGGTGGTTGCATCTGCCGGTGGCGGCAGAATCGAATGATGGAAACGTTTGGCGTTCGAAGGTCAAACCGAATCAGGGATGGTCGGAGGATGAAATCCGAAAAGTGGACGAATCTCCGAAGATTTCTTTACAGGGGCCGTTTCGGTTGGTTGAGTTGCGCTCGTGGCTTCGCTTACTGAAGAAGAGATTCGTGCCGTATTGGAGAAAGTGCCCTACCCGGGCTTTACGAGGGACATTGTCTCATTCGGGATCGTCAAGGGAATCGAGGTTTCCGGTGGTCGTGTATCCGTGTCGCTTGCCTTGACGAGCTCGGAGCCCGAAACCGCGCCCAGGCTCAAGGCCAGTGTGGAAGAAGCACTGGCCGGAGTCGCTGGTGTGGAGACTGCCGAGGTGACGGTTGCGGTGAAGGCGAAGGAGGGCTCCGGGGGCGGTGGCTCGCCGCAGGGGGCGGACGAGCCCAATCCGATGCAGAAGGTTCGGCACGCCGTGGCGGTCGCCAGCGGCAAAGGGGGGGTCGGCAAATCCACGTTTACGGTCAATCTGGCCTGCGCCCTGGAGCGCGTGCTGGCCGCAGCGGGTCGTCCGGGGCGTGTCGGCATCATGGACTGCGACATCTACGGTCCGTCTGTTCCTTTGATGTTGGGGGTGAACCAGCGTCCCGAGGTGGAGAACGGTCTGATCCAGCCCTTGGAGAACTTCGGTGTCCGGGTGATGTCCATGGGCTTCCTGGTGGAGGAAGACATCCCGGTGATTTGGCGCGGGCCCATGGTCATGAAGACGATCCAGCAGTTCGCCTCGAACGTCGATTGGGGGGAACTGGACATTCTTTTCGTGGATCTGCCGCCCGGAACCGGCGACGCGCAGCTTTCCCTCGTGCAGACCGTTCCCCTGGACGGGGCGGTGATCGTGACTACCCCGCAAAAGGCGGCGGTCAATGTCGCTCGTCGCGGAGCAATGATGTTCGAAAAGGTCAGCGTTCCCCTGATCGGAATCGCAGAGAACATGAGCTATCTCCTTGACGAGTCCACAGGGGAGAAAAATTTTCTGTTCGGGGAGGGCGGTGGTCGCGAAACCGCCGAGCGTTTGGAGACAGATTTTCTCGGGCAGGTGCCTCTGGACGGAAGAATCCGGGAAGGCTGCGACCACGGCGTGCCCATCGTGGTGAGCGACCCGGACATCGAGTGCTCGCGTGTTT
>CAYVUQ010000262.1:0-2824 GCA_964454915.1 uncultured Puniceicoccaceae bacterium | reverse complement strand
TCAGCGTAGGAGAGGGTTCACCCCTCGATCCCGTAGGAGAGGGTTCACCCCTCGACCCAGTAGGAGAGGGTTTATCCCTCGATCCTGAGCACGTCGAAGGCTCGATCCAGTAGGAGAGGGTTTATCCCTCGACCCCCGAAAAATGAGCGCGAACTCAATTCCGAACCTATTCTTCAAACCGCGGCACATACCGCCATTGCCCGGTCGAGGAGTCATTCACAAACGCACCCCCAGGGGCCGACATGACGTAATACCAAACCCGGTCGAAATACCCCAGAAGCCATCTCTCGCTGTCCTCATCTCCCCAAAACCATCCGTTCAAGGCGCTGATCCACATGAGGGCGCTTTCCTCCTCGTCATCGGGCACGACATAAATCCAGCCCAGATCTTCCGAGAAAAGATAGTTCCCGAACCAATCGGAATCATGGGCGAAAAGACCCATCCAGGGCGAGTGGAAGAAAGAATCGCCCACGAGTGAAGCTTCGCCGAGAAGAGTCGTCGCGTTCAGGTCGACCGGTTCGAAGACCTTCGTCCCGACCGGCGTAAAGGTGATCCCGAAAACCGCTGGAACGCCGTTTTCAAAGGGCGACTGCGAGGGATTGGTCAGGATCACGTCCTGCTCGTTTCCGAAGAGCGGGAAGGACTGTCCGGAGATCGTGTATTTCGAGGGATCCGAAGCCGATGCCTCAGCAAGAGTAAAGGCAACCACTCCAGCGTAGATGACTTTGCCGCCCGCAAAAACCTGCACGACAAACTCATTCTCTCCCTTCGATGCGGTCGGCCGGGCCGGCAAACCATTATTGGTCAACCAGACACCGCTCTGGAGGGTGAGTTTGAGGTCATCAATCATCACATGGCTGATCTTGTCGGCATCCGCCGTATTGAAACTCACCTGGAAGGTGAAGGCATTTCCTGTTGGAGCGACTCTCTGATCCGGCGGAAAGACCGTGACCTCCCGATACGCCGAGCGAATCTTCGAAGAGCCGCTGCCCTCCGTCGAATAAACCCGGAAGGTGTAGGGGGTGCCCTTCTCCAGTCCGGTTGCTTGATAACTCACCTTCGACCCCTTCGCCGGTTTCGCAACCGCCGCCGGGGTCTCCACTTGCGGCTCGATGATCTGCACTTCGTAAGAATCAACACCGGGCACAGCGGTCCAGGTCAGCGTCACTTCATACGATTCTTGATCCGCCGATTCCTTTGGATCCGAAGCGATCACCACCGGACTGGTGAGACGATCATCACTGAGCAGGGTGACGCGAAGCGTGTAGCCGTCTTGCAGGGTAACCGCCGGCGAAGGCAGATTGCGATCGCTGAAGGCGAATCCATAGGCATCCGAATGGTTGTAAAACAGAGCCGCCCAAGGGTTGTAGTAGCCATCCGCGCTCGGACGGGCCGCGCCAAAGGGAGCCTCCGGCACGACTTCACTGAACCAATCGGCGGTGCCGCTGCCCTCGGTGCCCCCGACGAAGCCGAAGTTGAGCGCGGAAAGAACGTCCCGCACCATGGCGCTGTACACGGTGTTGCTGTTCTGGTCCACCGCGGCGTCCGGCACGCCCTCGATCGCGTAGCTGGAGGAATCCAGCGGGCACCCGTAGATGTTGAAGTCGAGACTGTCGGACGGAAGCTTGATCGACACCTTGGCACTGGCCGGCAACTGCACCGTTTTCTCTACCTTGGTTCCATCCTTTTCCGTCACCGTGTAGGTCAATACGGGCATCGGGCCGCTCGTCGTTCCCGTCAGGTCGATCGAGTAGTCGCCGCTGGATGGCTGGCTCAAGGATGCCGTGTAGCTGTAGGTCGCATTATTCGCCGAACCATCGACCGAGAACGAGGTCCCCCCGCTCGCCTCTGCGAGCGAGGCCAGATACCGCGAGAAGCTCGAGTACGGCGCGGGGGAATTTCCCGACCCCGGGAGCCTAACGACCTGCTGCGGACCGAGAAGCCGGACAAAGGATTCCGCGCCCGACGGCGCCGTAACCAGTTCACCATTCTTCAATCCATAAATCGCATCCTTCAGACCCTTCTTCGTGAACAGCGTCCGCATGTCGTCGGTGGAAGAGTACATGTAACGCGCGTCCACGGGATCGCCCGACGGCGAAGCGGAATCAAACAGCTCCAGCTGGATCGGAATCGCAAACTGGTCGATGCTCGTGAGATTTGCGACACTGTCCTGCCCGGGAATGAACGTGAACTCCATCTGGTCGAACCGTGTGGTCGAGGTGGACGGGCTCGGCGCGGGGGAGGCGGAGGTCGATTGGATCGCGCCGTAGGACACATTGAGCACCCCGGAATCCAGGTAATCGACCGTGACCACCCGCGGCGTGAGGGTTTTCCCCGTATAAGGCGAGACCACCGTATCGCCGGCGGCGGGAAGCGAAGACAACAAAGTCGAATCGACCGTCGATGTTCCATCCGCAACAGTCAGGGTTGCCGGGCTGAGACTATTGGAGGCATTCACATTTGCCCGGAAAAGCACATGAACATCGTCGCGACCCGTATCATCGACAATCTCCAGGCGCAGGGAGGCTTGGAGAAGAACGGGCAGGAGGAGGAAGACGGCTACGCAAGAGGCTCGATTCATGAAATAAAAGTGCTCCTTATACCCGGGAAAAGCAAATCGAATCGACCGGGCGGGCGAGGCGTAAAGCTCCTACGATAAACCTATGTCGTAGGAGCAATCGAGGGGCAAAGCCTCTCCTACCCGACCCCCCTAGGAGAGAGTTCACCCCTCGACCAGATGAATCGTTTCGGGCCACTGGTTGGCCGGGTTGGTTCGACGGGCTCACCTCAAGAAAGCCTCTCCTACCCGACCCCCGTAGGAGAG
>CAYVUQ010000261.1:1698-2831 GCA_964454915.1 uncultured Puniceicoccaceae bacterium | reverse complement strand
GAGTCCGATTCGGCGGCAGGATCGGTGCTGTGCAAAGGAGTCAGGGTGGGTGCGTCCGGCACACCGAAGGAGAAAGCCGTCTAACCATGGTCTCACGGGCCTTAGGCAAGAAAAATTAAGACTGACAAAATAATGGGGCCTCGACGCAGCGGACGTGAGAGTGAGGGCAGGGTGCAAGAAAAATAAGTCTGACAAAATATCTTGCGTTCTTTCGAGACACTGGAGGGTTGCTGCAACTCCGCTGATAGCAGCCATTGCTTTCATTAATAATTACGGTTGGGGTATTTTTCGTTGGCACTCCGGGTGTTTTCACATTATGTTCGGAGCATAGCTCATTCTCAAAGGGCCGTTTCCTCGCCTTTCCTTTCGTGGTGGGGTCGCTGGTCCACTCCAACCCCAACCCTTACAGTCATGAAAAAGAGCGAACTCCGTGTTTGGGCTCTGCGTGCCCGTCTTCCCGATGAATGGTGGGTGGACGTTGATGGCGAGGTTTCCGACACAACTGTTACTCTCGACGAAGCCTTCCGCAGGGCTGAGGGAGCCTCGGATGCATTTATTATTCACGCATCCCATGCCGAGGAAACCGAAGAGCCCCATTGGACTCCCATGGGGGCCGAGAAAGCTGCGGACGATCCGTTTGGTCTGCCGAAGTGGGTCTGCGCGAAGTGCCGTTTCGGATTTGAAAAGCCCGACGAGCGGGGGAAGGCGGTTTCGGGCTGGGAGGTCGCAGGTTATCTGCTGCTGATCCCGGGTCTTGTCATGACCATCCGGCGAAAGCGTTCCTACCGACCGTCGTGCCCCCACTGTGGCGCGACGCGGATCGTGGAGGGCAACTCGAAGGCGGGGCGGGTGATTCTCGACAAGTAGTCGGGGGTCCCTGTCAGTCCTCGTGGCGGAAGTACGTCACCGACATAGGGGGCAGGTCGATCAAAAGAGAGTGCTCTCTTCCGTCCCAGGGGACTGGTTCTGTGGGTAACCCGCCGTGATTTCCCTCGCCGCCCCCGCCGTATTCGGCGGCATTGGTATTCAGGATTTCTCTCCAGTAACCTTCCTTTGGAACGCCGATCCGGTAACCGGGGCGGAGAACGGGGGTGAAGTTTCCGACGACGAGGCAGCTGCCCTCGGCGCCACTG
>CAYVUQ010000261.1:0-1688 GCA_964454915.1 uncultured Puniceicoccaceae bacterium | reverse complement strand
CTCAGAACGCTATTTTGTGCGTCGTCGCAGTTGATCCATTGGAAGGCGGAGGGATCGTGGTCCGAGGTTGAGAGAACTCCCTCCCGACGGTAGAGCCGGTTGAGATCCCGGACCAGGAGCCGGATGCCATCATGGTCGATGTATTGCAGGAGATGCCAGTCGAGGGAATCGTCGTAACGCCATTCGGCGGACTGGCCGAACTCGCAGCCCATGAACAGGGTCTTCTTTCCGGGCCAGCCCCACATGAGAGCGTAGAGAGAGCGCAAGTTCGCCGCTTTTTCGGAGATGTCCCACTGGCCCATTTTGAAGAGCATGGATTGTTTCCCGTGGACCACCTCGTCGTGGGAAAACGTGAGCACGAAGTGCTCTGAGAAATTGTAGAGCATACCGAACGTCAACTCGTTCTGGTGCCACTTGCGGTGGATCGGGTCCTTGGAAAAGTAGGACAATGAGTCGTGCATCCAGCCCATGTTCCACTTGAAGTCGAAGCCGAGTCCGTGCTGCGAGGTCGGGTGGGAAACGCCGCCGAAGGCGGTCGATTCCTCGGCGATGGTGAGAGTGCCTGGATAGTAGTGGTGAATCAGGTCGTTGACCGAGCGGAGGAATTCGATGGCCTCGATGTTCTCACGGCCTCCGTAGCGGTTGGGAATCCATTCCCCCTCCTCGCGCGAGTAATCGAGGTAGAGCATGGAGGCGACCGCATCCACCCGGATGCCGTCGATGTGAAAGCGGTCGAACCAGGCGAGAGCCGAAGCGATCAGGAAGGCGCGGACCTCGTGGCGCCCGTAGTTGAAGATCAGGGTCCCCCAGTCCCGGTGTTCACCCTGCCGGGGGTCAGCGTGTTCATAGAGGTGGGAGCCGTCGAAACGGGCGAGCGCGAAACTGTCCTTGGGGAAGTGGCCGGGCACCCAGTCGATGATGACGCCGATTCCGCGTTCGTGGAAGGCGTTGACGAGAAACTGGAAGTCTTCCGGCGTTCCGAATCGTTGGGTCGGTGCGAAGAATCCCGTGACCTGGTATCCCCACGATCCGGAGAAGGGGTGTTCGGCGAGCGGGAGGAACTCGACGTGGGTGAATCCGTTCTCCACGACGTATTCGGCGAGTCGTTCGGCCATCTCCCGGTAGGTCAGCGGCCTGTTTCCGTCTTCGGCTACCCTTTGCCAGGATCCGGCGTGGACTTCGTAGATGGAGATCGGCTCGCGTTTCCAGTCCTTGGTGGTGCGTTCGCGCATCCACATGCCGTCGGACCAGTCGAAGCCATTGGTTTCGCACACGATGGAGGCGTTGTGCGGGGGTGGCTCGAAGCGAGTGGCATAGGGGTCGGTCTTCAGAAAGAGAGCATCGTCGGCACCGTGGATTTCGAACTTATAGGTGGTTCCCTCCCCGAGTCCCGGGATAAAAAGCTCCCAGACGCCGGAACTTCCGAGGGAGCGCATGGGGTGGTAGCGTCCGTCCCAATGGTTGAAGTCGCCGACCACGGAGACCCGCTTGGCACTGGGTGCCCAGACAGAGAAGGCGACGCCCTGGACCCCCTGGAGTATTTTCGGGTGTGCACCGAGTTTGTTGTACACGAAGTGTTCGTTGCCTTCGTTGAAAAGGTAGAGGTCCTGGTCGCCGAGGGCGGGGAGAAAGGAGTAGGGGTCGTAGAACTGGCGGATTTCGCCATTCTTCTGCACGACGCGGAGACG
>CAYVUQ010000260.1:0-2844 GCA_964454915.1 uncultured Puniceicoccaceae bacterium | reverse complement strand
CTGGACGTGGCCGGAAACAGACCAGATGCGGGTGCCAGTGTTCCCGGGAGTGCCGATTTTGGCGTATTCCTTGCCGCCGCGCTCGATAAGGTGCTTCACATGGCAGAGGGTCTCCACGTTGTTCACGATGGTCGGGCACATGTAGAGGCCCAGCACTGCCGGAAAATAGGGAGGCTTGATCCGCGGATAAGGGCGCTTGCCCTCCAGGGACTCGATCAGACCGGTTTCCTCACCGCAGATGTACGCACCCGCCCCGCGGTGCACGATCATATCGCAGGAATAACCGGAGCCGAGGATGTTGTCGCCGAGGAAGTTTTTGGCGCGGGCCTCTTCGATGGCCTCTTCCAGAATGCGGGCACCATCGAACATTTCTCCGCGGATGTAGATGAAGGCCAACGCAGCCTGGATGCCGTAGGCCGAGATCATCATTCCCTCGATGAGCTGGTGCGGGTCCTTGTAAATGATCTGCCGGTCCTTGAAGGTGCCGGGCTCGGATTCGTCGGCATTGCAGACGAGATAGATGGGCTTGCCGGACTTTCGGTCGAGGAACTTCCACTTCATGCCGGCCGGAAACCCAGCCCCTCCGCGACCGCGGATTCCGGAATCCATTACCTCCGAGCAAATCTCTTCCGGCTTCATGCCGACGGCTTTCCTGAGCCCTTCGTAGCCGCCGTGGGCAAGGTAGGAATCGATGTCCCGCCCGTAGCCGGGCTGGTCGATGTTCTTCAAAAGGATCCTTGTCTCTTGGGCCGCCATGCTCAGGAATCTCCTTTTCCGGCTCCGGTGCGGATTTCGGCGATCAGTTCTGCGGTACGCTCCGGGGTCACGTTTTCGTGTAGAGTTTCGTCGATCTGCACAACCGGGGCTGTGCCGCAACTGGCGATGCACTCGACATACTCGACGGTCACCTCGCCGTCAGCGGAAACCTCGTCCAACTCCACATCAAAGGCGTTCTTGAACCGTTCGCAAACCTCGGAGCCTCCGTTGAGGGCGCAGGAAAGGGTTCGGCAGACCTTGATGTGACGTCGGCCAATCGGCTTACGACGGAACATCGGATAAAACGTGACCAGCTCGTACACGTTGATCGGCTCCAGGCCGAGACGTTCGGCAATCCACTCTACCGCCGCATCCGGGATGTACCCCTTCTCGTCCTGGACAAGGTGCAACAGCGGGAGGGACGCACTGCGGGGCGATGGATAGCGCGGCACGAGTTTATCGATTTTTTCGATAGTTTGCGGCGCAAGGGTGAAGGGCTCTCCGGCGGTTGTGTCGGTCTGGTTCATGGGAAAAATGGGTTCGGCAAAGGGCTCAGCGGTCGCACTCGCCCATCACGAAGTCGAGACTCCCGAGAAGAACAGTGATGTCGGCAAGGTAATGGCCGGGCACCAGCTTCGGGAGGATACTCAGGTTACAAAAGGAAGGAGAGCGAATCTTCATCCGATAGGGAACCCCGCCTCCCCTGGAAACGACGAAGAAACCCAGAATGCCCTTGGGATTTTCCGCTTCGAAATACACCTCTCCGGCGGGCATCCGGGGGCCCTCGGTGACGATCATGAAATTCAGGATCAGCTCCTCCATGCTGGTGAGAACTTTGTCCTTGGGCGGAGCGAAAATCTTCCTGGCGTCCTCAGCGTACCACGGTCCATCCGGGAAGTCGTTGAGAATCTGGCGGATGATGCGGACGCTCTGCCGCATCTCCTCCAGCCGAACCAGATAGCGGTCGTAGCAATCCCCGGTGGTGCCGACCGGAACGTCGAAATCATAGCGGTCGTAACCGAGGTAGGGCCGGTCCTTGCGCAGGTCGAAATCGACCCCGCTGGCGCGCAGGTTCGGGCCGGTGATCCCGTAGGCCAGGGCATCCTCCCGGGAGATAACCGCCACACCCTCGGTGCGGTCCATAAAAATCCGGTTGCGGGTCAGCAAGCGGGCAGTCTCTTCCAAAATGGGGAGAAACTGGTCGCAGAAGTCGCCGACCCGGCCCAGCCAACCCTCCGGCACATCACGGGCCACCCCCCCGATACGCGTGTAGGAAGTGGTGAAACGAGCACCGGTCAGCTCCTCAAACAACGTGTAGAGCTTCTCGCGCTCGGTAAAGGTGTACATGAAAGGCGTCCACGCGCCAGCGTCCATGCCGTAAACACCGACCCCGAGCAGGTGGGAAGAGAGACGAGCCATCTCCGTAATCAGGACCCGGATGGCCTCGCAACGTGGTGGCAGTTCGAGACCAGCAAGTCTTTCCACCGCCATCGCGTAAGCCACGTTGTTGGCGAGCGGGGCGATATAGTCGAGCCGGTCGGTGTAGGGCACGAACTGGTTGTAGGTCATGTTTTCGGCGATCTTCTCGTCGCCGCGATGCAGATAGCCAACCACCGGTTCGCACCTGGTGATAACATCCCCGTCGAGCTGCATCAGCAACCGCAACACTCCGTGGGTCGTAGGGTGCGAGGGGCCGACATTGAGGGCCATCTCCTCGCCCTGCAGTTCGTCCTGGAAGGCGGAGGCGCGTGCGCCGACATCGCCGATCGAAATTTCCCTGGTCGTGATTTCCGACATGTCTTTCAGTCTTCGAGTTGCTTGCCCGGCTTATCGTGCCGTTCGGCCCAGCTCTGATCCTTGGCCCGGGGCTCGGAGCGGCTCATCGGTGCGCCGGAGGCTGCGGTGAAGGGACCACCCATCATGGGAGCGGCGATGACCTTCGCTTTGGTCTCCTCGGAGATTTCAGGGTCCGGCAATTCCGTCTCAATCCCGGCCAAAGGGAATTCTTTGCGCAACGGATGGTAGGGATACTCGTCCCACATGAGAATCCGGCGCAGATCGGGGTGTCCTTCGAAGCGGATGCCGAAC
>CAYVUQ010000259.1:2197-2846 GCA_964454915.1 uncultured Puniceicoccaceae bacterium | reverse complement strand
AGATAAAATACTCAATGTAGGCTTTCTCCCTCAGTCGCCGCAACCAGCGCTCCTGCGCCTCACGGGCGATCCGGTCGGAAAGGATTTCCTCAATCGTGGCGCGGACCTCGGACAACGGCATGGCACCCGGCTCGCGGATTTCCTCGACGTGGAAAAACAACAGACTGTCGCGAAACGGGACGGGATCGCTTGTCTCCCCCGCTTCCAACGCGAACACCACATCGGCAAACTCGCCCCGCAGATCGGACCGCTCCGCCCAGCCAAACTCCCCACCCCGCCGGGCCATCCTGTCCTCGCTCCATTCGCGCGCGACCTCGGCGAAAGGCTTGCCCCCGGCCAGTGCCGCCAGGACAGCATCGCGCCGCAGATCGAGTGGTTCATCCCCCTCGCCCGCCTTGTTCAGCGTAATCTGGAACAAGAGCACTTCCTTCTCACGCTGGAACTCGGCCTGGTTGGCCTCGTAATACTCCTTGATCATCTCAGGACTGATCTCCGCCTGGTTCCGCCGCATCCTCTGCTGCATGACCCGGACGATGATATCCTCCTCCAACTCGTTTCGAAAATCGCGTACGGTTTTGTCGCGACGCCGCAGATACGTCAGGAACCGGTCCCGCTCTCCGTTGAAATCCTCCTGGATCAAGTCGTTGAA
>CAYVUQ010000259.1:0-2187 GCA_964454915.1 uncultured Puniceicoccaceae bacterium | reverse complement strand
CACGATCAGAATCTTATCGACCATGTTCTGCAGCACGTCGCGCTGAAGCCGCCGGAGATTGCGCTGCAATTCCTCTTCATCCGCCGAAGTCCGGTAAATCTGGTTCAACAGGGGTGCCATTTCCTGCCGCACTTGCTCGAAGGTGATGATGCGGCCCTCGACCTTGGCGGCGATCGCGTTGGGCCGGTCGGGCGCCCACATATCCTCCACCTGCTCCTGTGCGAAGAGACGGGTGCCCGTCGGCCACAGGACGGAGACCGTCAGAAGGAGAAGGATGCGGAAACGAATCATGTTTGGCGAAGGTTGCGGAGAATCTGGAGAATCTCCTTCAGTCTTGAAAGCGGCTTTTTCCGGGTCAAGCGGGGAAAGCGGCTCCCGGAGCGCACAAATCCGCCGTCCCCGGCAGCCCGGCGCAGGCGCAGCATCGCTCCCTCGCTCTCCACGGAACCGATCCCCCGGTACTCCGCCTCGAGCCGGATGCGGGTCACCAGCAGAAGGATCCGGACCGGCTCCGGCGGCGGGCCGAACCTGTCGGCGACCTCCTCCTCGATGCGGTCCATCTCCTCCCGGGTGGAGATGAGACCCAGCCGCCGGTAGAGATCGACCCGGATGCGGGACTCCGGGATGTAGGCGGCCGGAATCTCCGCACCCGCCTCGGCGATACGCCCGGCCTCGGCTTCCCTCTGCCGGAAGACCTCGAAGCGGGCGTCACCATCGGGGCGACCTTTGGTGGCACCCATGCCGCGCCGGATAAAGTCCAGCCGGACTTCTGCGCGCACATGCGAAGCGGTCTCTTCGCCCTTCAGCCGGGCGATGCTCTGACGGAGCAGCTGGCAGTAGAGATCGAACCCCACACCGGCGATCTGCCCGCTCTGCTGGGCACCGATCAGGTTTCCGGCCCCGCGCAATTCCAGGTCCCGCATCGCGATTCGGTATCCGGCACCCAACTGGTTGTATTGACGGATCGCCGACAACCGTTTGCGGGCCGAATCGACCAGGGCGGCGTGACGGTGAAGAAGAAGGTAGGCGTAGGCCTGGCGGTTGAACCGGCCCACCCTCCCCCGCAACTGGTACAACTGGGACAGCCCGAAACGGTCCGCACCTTCGATGATCAGGGTGTTGCTGTTGGGAATGTCCAGGCCCGACTCGATAATCGTGGTGCACAGGAGGAGGTCGTAGTGCCCCGCGACGAAGTCGGTCATCACCCGCTCCAGGTCCTCCTCCTCCATCTGTCCATGGCCGACCGCAATCCGCAACCGGGGGAACATCTCCCGCAAGCGCGCCTCGACAGCCCGGATGGTCTTCACCCGGTTGTGCAGGTAGAAGACCTGGCCGCCCCGGGCAATCTCCCTGTCCACCGCCGAGCGCACAATCTCCACGGAGTACGAACGCACATGGGTTTCCACCGGAAGACGGTCGCGGGGCGGGGTCTCGATCACGCTCAGGTCGCGCGCCCCTGCCAGAGCCAGATAAAGCGTGCGCGGGATCGGGGTGGCACTCATCGAAAGCACGTCCACATGGGTGCGCATGTGCTTCAAGGTCTCCTTTTGCCGCACGCCGAAACGGTGCTCCTCGTCGATCACCAGCAAACCGAGATCTTTGAACCGCACACCCCGCCCGAGCAGACTGTGGGTCCCGACGACCACGTCGATCCGGCCCTCGCGCAGCTGTCGGCGGATTTCCTTCTGGTCGCCGGGAGATCGAAACCGGCTGAGCATTTCCACGCTGACCGGATAGTCCGCGAAGCGGTCGCGAAAGGTCTGATAGTGCTGCTGGCAAAGCACTGTGGTCGGTACCAGAACGGCGGCCTGCTTGCCGTCCATCACGGCCTTGAAAACCGCCCGCACGGCGACTTCGGTCTTTCCGAAACCGACATCGCCGCACAGCAGGCGATCCATCGGCCTGGGACACTCCATGTCGGCCTTGGTCTCGGCGATGGCGGTCAGCTGGTCGGGCGTCTCACGGTGGGGGAAAGCACTTTCGAAGTCGCCCTGCCAGGGGGAATCCGGCGGAAAAGCGTGGCCCGGCACCGTCTGCCGTTTCGCCTGGATTTCCAGGAGCTGGGCGGCCAGGTCGAGCGTGGAATCCTCGGCCGAGCGCCGGGCCTTTTCCCATATCCCCGAACCCGGCTTCCCCAGTTTGGGCGTCGTCTTGCTCAGCCCGACGTAGCGGGAAAGCAGGTGCGCC
>CAYVUQ010000258.1:0-2863 GCA_964454915.1 uncultured Puniceicoccaceae bacterium | reverse complement strand
CGGTTGCAAACGCTCACCTGGCTGTCGCCCAGGGCCTGGAGGTCATCCCTGTTATCAACAAGGTCGATCTCCCCAGTGCCGAGCCGGAGAGGGTGATGGAGCAGATCGAGGATGTGCTCGCCATCCCGGCCGACGAGGCCGTGCTTGCGAGCGGCAAGTCGGGCTTGGGCATCCCGGAGATCATCCGCGCCGTGATCGACCGCGTGCCGCCCCCGCGCTGGCTCGACGGAAAGGGCACGCGGGCACTGGTGTTCGACTGCGTGTACGACGCTTTCAAGGGGGTGATCTGCTACGTGCGGGTGTTCAGCGGGGATCTGAGGCAGGGCAGCCACGTTTCGTTTATGGGTTCGGAGGTCAAAACCCAGATCAAGGAGGTCGGGCGGTTTTCCCCCCACATGGTCCCGGAGGATTCCCTTTCCGGCGGCAAGGTCGGTTACATCGTCACCGGCATCCGGGATGTAGCCGACGTGAAACTCGGCGACACGGTGACCCGCACCGACGACACGGCGAGCGAAATGTTGCCCGGCTACAAAGAGGTGCGGCCCATGGTGTTCAGCGGAATTTATCCACTCGACACATCGGACTACGAGAAACTGAAGGCCAGCGTGGCCAAGCTGCGCCTCAACGATGCCGCCTTCGTCTTTCAGAGCGAGAGTTCCGCCGCCCTCGGTTTCGGCTTCCGCTGCGGTTTTCTGGGACTGCTCCACATGGAGATCGTTCAGGAGCGCATCCGCCGTGAGTACGACCTGGATATCATTTCCACCTACCCGAGCGTGGTGTACCGCCTGCGGACCACCGATGGCAACGAAACCGAGCTGGACAACCCTGTGTTTTTCCCGGACCTCTCCGAGGTCGAATGGATCGAGGAGCCGATGATCAAGGCCACCGTCCACACCCCGAACGACTCCATCGGCGACATCCTGGCACTCATTTCCGAGAAACGCGGCCTGTGCGAGCACACCGAGACCATCGACGCCTCGCGGGTCATGATCACCGCCCGGTTGCCCCTCAACGAGATTCTGGTCGATTTCAACGACCGTCTGAAGAGCATCACCCACGGGTACGGGAGCATGGACTACGAGCCCGACGGCTACGAGCAGGCCGACCTGGTGCGGATGGAGATTCTCGTCAACGGCGAGACCATCGAGGCCTTTTCGTCCATCGTCCACCGTGCCAAGGCGGAGAACCGCGGCCGCTCCCTCTGCGCGAAGTTGAAGGACCTGCTGCCCCGCCAGTTGTTCAAGGTGGCCATCCAGGCCTCGGTGGGGGGCAAGGTCGTCGCCCGGGAGACCCTTTCGGCCATGCGCAAGGATGTGACCGCCAAGTGCTACGGCGGCGATATCACCCGAAAACGGAAGTTGCTCGAAAAGCAGAAAGAGGGCAAAAAGCGGATGAAGCAGATCGGTTCGGTTTCCATTCCGCAGGAAGCCTTCGTCCAGGTCCTCAAAAGCAAACAGGAATAGACTCCCCATGTTCTCCGCCGCGAAAAAACTCCGCAAACGCGCCCGCGACTACGCGGATATGGCGCGGAAGATCATCAATTACCGCAAGGACGTCCTCCCGGCGGAAGCACTGGCTGAATTGGAGGGGGTGTGGTCCCAGGCACGCGAGATGGCCGATGAGCGCAAACTGACGCCCGAGCGGCTCGGCGAAGCGGAAGGGGAGTGGGATCCGGTCCTGCGCCGTCACGGTGGGAGAATCTACCCCAAGACCTTCTGGAGCGACAACGTCGAAACCTTTATGGTCGCGGCGATCGTGGTGCTCGGCATCCGCGCCTTCTTCCTCCAGCCATTTATCATCCCCACCAATTCGATGTATCCGACCTACAGCGGTATGGTTCATCGAATCTACGAACAGGAGGAACGGCCAAACCTCCTGCTCAAGCCGCTCCGCTTCGTTTTTCTCGGGGCGCGGCACCGGGAGGTCGTGGCGGAGTCGTCGGGGCGGGTGCGGATTCCTTTCCAACTGGTGTCGGACGCCAGGGGTAAAACCTCGGTCCGGGCACTCTACGAGCTTGTCGATGCCCGTAAATGGCTCGTCATCCCTACGAAGAACAAACGCTATCCCGTCTTCGTCGGTGATCGTGCCGCGTATTTCGACGTGCCGACGGATTTCGATGCCGACACCGTCTTGCTCGACCGATTCTATCCCGAGGCCCGATCCTGGAGCGATGTTCTGGAAGCCGAACGAGTCACCGGTCGCCTCCGGATGGAGTCGGGAGGTCGCGGCTGGCTCACCCCGCCCGGACCGGACTACGAAGTCGGGGAAACCGTCCTGAGCTTCGACATTCTCAGTGGCGACGCCCTTTTCGTGGACCGCTTCACCTATCACTTCTTCCCGCCGGAGACTGGTGATCCCATCGTTTTCCGGACCGGCGGCATCAAGGGTCCGCGCGGGTCTTTGGGCGACAAATACTACATCAAACGCCTGGCCGGAACCGGGGGCCAGACCCTCGCCATCAGCGAACCCGTCCTGTTCAATAATGGAGAACCGGCCGACCAGGCCGAGGCGTTTGTAAACAACAACGAAGAGAAAGACGGCTACGGAGGATACGTCGCCGGGTGGCCGGGGATGCGCTATCTCGATCCCGGCACCGTCTTCGAAGTTCCGGAGGACCATTTCTTCGCCCTGGGCGACAACTCGAGGAACAGCCAGGACAGCCGCTACTGGGGATCCTTCGACGAGAAACGCGTGATCGGCCGCGCGCTCTTCATCTACTATCCGTTCACCAGGCGCTGGGGTCCGGCGGAGTAGTGACCGACTGGAGGGGGCTACCTAAAGGAGCATCCGCCGCAAACGGTCCCCGCTGAGTCCCGATCTGGAAGAATGGCACCCGCTCTACGATTCGATCAGCGACCCCGCG
>CAYVUQ010000257.1:2111-2877 GCA_964454915.1 uncultured Puniceicoccaceae bacterium | reverse complement strand
AGGATTATCTGGTGCCCTATGCCTGGATTGCCGAGAATTTGCACATGGGCAAGGCCACGAGTGTCCAGAGTCAGGTCAGTCGATGCCGCGAAAGAGCTTGAACAAGGACCATGAGTGGAATCTGATAAAATCATGAAAACTTGGACTTGTAGGATACCCCCTCCGGCTCTCCGGTCTGACAGTTTCAGCGAGGCGGATCAGGTTCTGTCATCATAGCAGGAAAAGGGAAGTCGGGGGATAGGGCGGGACCGACTTGGGTCGAGACGGCTGTAGCCCGCCGAATTGAGGCTTTTGTCAAAAGTCAAGACCTGACGTCTTTTGGGTGTCCCCAAAATCGGAAGATTTGGACGACA
Organism: uncultured Puniceicoccaceae bacterium; assembly: GCA_964454915.1. Lineage (GTDB taxonomy): Bacteria > Verrucomicrobiota > Verrucomicrobiia > Opitutales > Puniceicoccaceae > Puniceicoccus. The sequence continues at coordinate 2,524 of CAYVUQ010000257.1, read as the reverse complement.
TGAGAAAATGGGTTCCTTGATTTTCCGCAGAGTTTCTGAAAAACACTCCCCCATTTTGGATAGGAGATACGCGAAGGAAATCAAGTCGTGATCTTAAACCTGACCGGAACCGACTAAGTTAAATCGGTGCTATGAGAAAGCATCTCGTCAAAGAAATGGGCCGAAAACATTGGATCTCCCCTTCAACCAACCCATCACGACATCTGCGCCCAATGACTTACCTTCCACCGGGACAAATGTCACCGAAGGAGGACATTGGAGGCGCATACTCTCTGCGATAATCGCGATCCCAAGACCAGCCGCTGCCATCATGATCGCAACCGGTCGACTGGATGCTTCTACAAGATCACTGCTGGTAACGTTCGGAATCGCATCGGTGATTTTCCGGTAGAGGGCCGGATTTCGCGCTTTTG
>CAYVUQ010000257.1:0-2101 GCA_964454915.1 uncultured Puniceicoccaceae bacterium | reverse complement strand
CCTCCAAATCGCCCAGCGAGAGCGAACTTCTTCCGCATAGCTGATTCTCGTTGGAAACGGCGATCCCGAGAGGATCGTGGGCGATTTTTCTGTTTGTGATTTCCGGATGAACCAGTGAATCGAGAAAGAAACCGCACTCCAGGGTCTGATGGACGATCCCTTTTACGATCTCACTCGATGATTCTTCCTGAAGAGATATTTCATAATCAGGGTATGCCTTTCTAAACTTCAGGATGGGTTCGTGAATGAACCTCATCACTGGGGTTCCCACGACTCCAATTCGCAGGAGTCCAGCCTTGCCCTTCGCCGCACTCTTTGCACGGCCCAAGGCCGCCTCAAACCCTTTTACGATTCCAGGGAGATGATCCCGCAGAATTTCACCTTGGGGTAAGAGCGATACACTGCGCGTGCTCCGTTCAAAGAGAGCGTACCCAAGGGCCTCCTCGAGTTCCATGATGCGTCGGGTTAGGGCGGGTTGGGCAATCGACAGCTCCTCCGCTGCTTTCCGGAAGTGAAGATGCCGCGCAACCGCCTCAAAGGCGACCCAGTGACTCCATTTCAACGATTCAATCAACAAGTCCATATTATTCTAAAAAATGAAACATTAAATCCAAAAATATTATTAGATAAACATCAAAGTTATGGGATAATTTGTGGCCTAAACACTTCACTCAAACGCAAAAATCTTATGTCAGAAAAACACCTCCAAGATAAAGTCGCTCTCATTTTTGGTTCCGCTCGGAACATGGGTCGGGGCTTTGCTCAATCTCTCGCCGCACAAGGCGCTTCGGTCGCCGTGCACCACCGGTCGGAAAATTCGGCAACCGAAGCTCAGGAAACTGCCCGCTTGGTTGAAGAAGCCGGAGGCAAGTCCCTTGTGACCAGCGGCGATGTCACCAGCCTCGCCACCGTCCAAAACGTTTTTAAGGAAACAAAAGAGCACTTCGGCCGAATTGACATCGTCATCAACTGCGTTGGTGTCGTTTTGAAAAAGCCTTTCGTCGAATATTCGGAAGAAGATTTCAACCGTTCCTTCGACACCAACGCGAAGGCGGCCTTTTTCGTGATGAAAGAAGCCGCGAACGCGGTGGAAGATAACGGTCGTATTATCTCGCTCGGCACATCGCTTCTCGGAGCTTTCACTGGATACTACGGGGTCTATGCGGGATCGAAAGCACCTCTCGAAGATTTTTCCCGCGCTCTAGCGAAAGAAGTGGGTGGACGGGGAATTACCGTCAATGTGGTTGCTCCCGGACCGGTGGATACGGAGTTTTTCCATGGGGAGGAAAACGACGATTCAGTGGCTTACCTAAGTGCTGCCAGCGTTGCCAACCGTCTCGGGAAGATCGAAGATATCGTCCCCACGATCAATTTCCTTTGTTCTCCGGGCGGGCAGTGGATGACCGGACAAATTCTCTTCGTAAACGGTGGTTTCACGACCCGGTAATTCGCAGTTCGAAGAAATCTCGCACGAAGTTGCAGAACTCGCAGCGATTTAAAGACTATCCTCATGAAGAACTTCATGTTTCCGTGTTTATGGGGCTTGTTTCTAGCCTCTCTCATCGTCCGAGGTGAGGGGGGCGATTCAACCGAACCCCCACAACCTAAGGTGGTCGTGCAATCTCTTCTCGAATCCATGGAGGAGAAGGATGCCGAGTCCATTCGAGCGGTTTTTTCCGAGGACGCTTCTCAGGCCTATGGCAACGGGAAACCCAAAACGGGAGATGCCTTCTTCCGTTGGTTGGAGAGCGACATTATCCGAAGGGAAGGATGGGTCGAGGATCCCGAACTGGATGTGGAGGGCGAGGAAGTCGTCGTGACCGGAACCTACCGCAGTAAAGGATACCAAAACGAGGCGGATTTTTTGTTTGTCGTGAAAGATGGCTTAATCACGAGCTGGCAAATGCGGTATTGAGACGCAGCGCATCCGTAGGGTGCTCCGCCAACCTTGCCGTGAAAAGGTCTCTACCGCGCGCACCTTGGGGGTCAGTCCAAGTTTTCATGATTATTGTTGCCGGACTGGTGGAGGCCGTATCTCTGGACCCGGGTGGGATCGTAGATTGGGAGAACTTTTGGAAAAGCTGGGGCGAAATCGTTCCGA
>CAYVUQ010000256.1:0-2880 GCA_964454915.1 uncultured Puniceicoccaceae bacterium | reverse complement strand
CAACTTGCACTAGATCAGCAACCCGCTTTCCGACCCCTTCGGTGCAGACACCCCTCTCATGCCCTGGGACGACGGGAGCGACTCCGTCGATAACGCACTCAAGCGGGTCGATGTCTTTTTCGAGTTCCTCGACAAGATGGACATGGACTTCTACTGCTGGCACGAACGCGACCTGGCCCCGGACCTCAACGATCTCGCCGCCAGCAACAAGGCTCTCGACCAGGTCGTGGCCAAACTCAAGGAGATGCAGGCCGCCACCGGCAAACGGCTCCTGTGGGGCACCGCCTGCCTCTTCAACCACCCGCGCTACGCGCACGGTGCCGCAACCAGCCCCGATGCCGGTGTGTACGCATACGCCGCCGCACAGGTCAAGAAAGCCATTGAGTGCACCAGGGAACTCGACGGCCTGGGGTACACCTTCTGGGGCGGACGCGAGGGCTACGGCACCCTCCTCAACACCGACATGAAGAGGGAACTGGACCACCTCGGTGCTTTCCTCCACATGGCGGTCGAACACGCCGGAAAGATCGGATTCGACGGCCCCTTCTACATCGAACCGAAACCCCGCGAACCCTCCACCCACCAATACGACTCCGATGCCGCCGCCTGCCTGAACTTCCTGCGCGAATACGGGCTCATGGACCGGTTCCGTCTCAATATCGAAACCAATCACGCGACCCTCGCCGGGCATTCCATGGAGCACGAGCTCACCGTCGCCGCCAGTGCGGGGATGCTGGGCAGCATCGACGCCAACAGGGGTGACCTCCTTCTGGGATGGGACACCGACCAATTCCCCACCGACCTCTACTCCACCACCCAGGTCATGCTCGTCGTGCTCGGGATGGGTGGATTCACCACCGGTGGGCTGAATTTCGACGCCAAACGGCGCCGGGAATCCCACGAGCCAATCGACCTGATCCACGCGCACATCGGGGGCATGGACACATTCGCGCGCGGCCTCAAGACCGCCGCGGCCATCCGGGCTGACGGTCGGCTCGACGAGTTCGTCCGCCAGCGCTACGCCAGCTTCGACAACGGCATCGGTGCCAGGGTCGAAAGCGGAAAGTGCTCATTCGAAGATCTCGAAAAAGCAGCCCTCGAAGGCGGCGAACCCGCCCTGCCTTCCGGTCGCCAGGAGATGCTCGAAAACCTGATCAACGAGTTCATCTGACCATGCCCTCCTGGCTCGGAATCGACGCTTCCACCCAAAGCGTCTCTGCCGTTCTGGTCGGAGACGACGGTGTGTTGCTGGCCGAAGAGTCCGTCAACTTCGGGCGCGACCTGCCGCAATACGGTGCCCCGCAGGGGTTCATCCCCGGCGGCAAAGATGGGGAGGTCCACGCGGATCCGCTGATGTGGCTCGACGGACTCGATCTTTGCCTGCGTCGGCTCAAGGACGGCGGCGCACCCCTCGATACCGTGGCCGCCATCTCGGGAGCGGGACAACAACACGGGACCGTATATCTGAACGGGCAATGGCCGGAATGCCTCGGCACGCCTGACGACGCCACTTCCCTCTCGACGGCCCTCGCCCCCGCACTTGCGCGGAAGACTTCCCCCATCTGGATGGACGTCTCGACAGGCGAGGACTGCGCTGCCATCGCAGCTGCTGGCGGGGGGCGCATGGAGGTCTGCCAACGGTCCGGATCGGTGCCCGTGGAACGTTTCAGTGGCCCGCAAATCCGGCGGTTTGCCCGCATCGACCCGGACGGCTACGCCGCCACCACACGGATCCATCTCGTCAGTTCCTTTCTCGCATCCGTTCTCGCCGGAACAGACGCTCCCATCGAACACGGAGACGGGGCTGGCATGAACCTCCTCAACCTGCGGAGCCTCGACTGGGACCCGGTTCTGCTCGACGCAACCGCCCCCGATCTCCGCACCCGTCTTCCCGAGGCACGCCCGTCTGCGACGGTGGTGGGTCCGGTCTCCGCGTATTTTAGTGGTCAATACGGCCTGCCCGCGGATGCGCAGGTGATCGCCTTTACCGGCGACAATCCGAGCAGCCTGGTCGGCATGGGCGCGGCAGAGCCGGGGTCCGTGGTGGTCAGTCTCGGCACCAGCGACACATTCTTTGCGGCCATGTCGGAACCACGCACCGACCCCGAGGGCTTCGGCCATGTTTTTGGGAACCCGCTCGGAGGATTCATGAGCCTGGTCTGTTTCCGCAACGGGTCCCTCGCCCGTGAAGCCATCCGCGACAGATTGGGCGGAGACTGGGGAGTCTTTTCCCCCGAGAGCCTGGCATCGACTCCACCCGGCAACGACGGCAACGGCATGATCCCTTTCTTCGGTGCCGAAATCACGCCCCGCATCGATTGCCCGCAACCCGTCCTTTTCGGCTCTCAAGCCTTTGTCAACCAGCCCGACCCGACCGCACTCGCCCGCGCCTGCCTGGAGGGCCAGTTCGTCAACATGTTCCGCCAGACGCGATGGATCGGCATCGATCCGGACCGCATCCTCCTCACCGGAGGAGCCTCGGCCAACGACGGCATCGCCCAAACCCTCGCTGATGTATTCGGCAAGCCCGTGGAACGCCTCGTCACACCGGGCTCGGTAGCCGTCGGTGCCTCCCTGCGGGCCGCCGAAGCCTGCGGGAAAGACGCCGCTCCCATTAGAGAACATCTCTGCGCCCCCGATGCAGACTCCCGCCGCGAGCCCAACCCCGGACTCGCAAAAGTGTACGCCGATCTCGGCGAAGCCTTCTGTCGCGAAATCGAAAAGCTCCGCGCCCACACCGCACAATAAGTCCGCACCAACCGGACCATCCGACAGAAATCCCCTCCCCAGGGTCACCCTCGCACAAAAAAACCTACATGTTTCGAGTGACGATCGTCACTCGAAACATGTAGGTTTACTCTTAAACTGTCTGGCGGTAGC
>CAYVUQ010000255.1:0-2883 GCA_964454915.1 uncultured Puniceicoccaceae bacterium | reverse complement strand
CTTCGGCCTTCTTGAGCGGTGCGCGGAGCGGATGTTATTCGCTCAATTCTGTCCCGGATATCTCCCGAACAGAGCGCGGTAGAGAATCGGATAGATGTCGGTGTTGTCGAGGGTGGAGGGGATGTCTTCGGCACCCGCTCCGTGAGCCTTGGCGACTACGCTTCCGGGCACGTCCCAAGCCGTCGGCCAGGCGATGCCAAAGGGGTGGCGGTTGCCAAGTGCGTCGGGTTCGGAGAGGAAGGGTTCGCCTCCGCTGCCGTGTCGGCCGTCGATGGGTGCTCCGTTCAGGTCCCTTTCAGGAAGGGGGGTTCCCGGTTCGCTGCCGCGGGGCGGGAGAACGGTCGGGTGGCCGGCGTCGCTGTCGGCTCCGACTAGCAGGAGGGTTGGGCGGTCGGGGTTGTCTTCGAGAAAAGCCAGGGCAACGCCGATCGCCTCGTCGGCCCGGATGGTGGCTTCGAGCATTCCTGCGGCGTTGTTCTCGTTGCTGAAGTTGTCCGATCCCTCCTCTTCGGCGACGAGGAGGAAATCCTTCCCGGGGTCGGAGGAAAGGATACGCAGGGCGGCTGCGGTCATCTCGGCGAAGGTGGGAGCATCCGGCTCGTAAAGGGGGAGGCTCTTCTCCGCGAGTTTCTCCTCGGTCTGGTCGTTGAAAGTGTGGCCTGCCGCAAAGATACCGAGGACCTTCTCCGTGTCGGCAGGCAGGGCGAGCAGTTCCCCGCGGGTTCGGACGACCACATACCCCTTTTCGCGCGCCTCCTCAATCAGGTTTCGACCGTCGGAACGTTCGCCTTCGACCCCGAAAAAGCCTGTTTCTCCTTCGGGCAGCAGGAGGACCTCGCCTCCGCACAGGATCACATCCGTTCCGCTTTCGATCACCTTGGCAGCGATGCCTGTCTTGTCTTTGCGGGTTTTGGAACTTGCGGCGAAAACGGCGGTGCCGGGCTCCGCGATATGGCCCGAGTTGACCAGTCCGGTTCGGAGTTCCTTCTTCTGCGCCTCCATGAGAATGGACCCGTTGAATCCCGATACTGCGGTGATCGGTTCTTCCCGGTCCAGACCGAAGGAGTCCCAATGCACCTTTTTCCCATAGGCGTGGACGGTGGCACCGGCGTGGGAGCTCGTCGAGAGCCAGTTGGCCTGGTGAGGGCGGTAAGCGGCCAGGACATCAAGTTTGTCCCAGTTGCTTTGGCCGTCGGGGCCGACGGTGAGCAGTCGGGCTGCGTTCCAATGGCCGAGTCCGGTTCCGTCCGGGTGGATAAAGATGGCACTGCCAGCCGAAACAAAGGCGGCAGAGGCGAGGAAGAGCAGAATGCGGGTCAACATGGGAGCGTGGATAGGGGAATCCCGGTCAATTCGCAAGAGACGGATCGTTACGGTCTTGTTGCAGGGCGTAGTCCATTTCCGCATCCCCGTTGGCGCAAGGCGTTGGGATTTCACCCGCTGATCGACGACAATTATTTTCACGATCGTGAAAATAATTGTCGCGATTCGCACATGGTGTCCTCTGGCCGGGTTTGGTGTCCTCTTACCGGATTTGCAGGAGCGTTCTGTGGTATCCTGCGTTCGGTGGTTTTCCTCGTTCTGTGGTTTTCTGCGTTCTGTGGTTTTCCTCGTTTTGTGGTTTCCCGGATTCGGTGGTTTCCGCTCTTTACACCGCGGGGTTTGCCACCAAAGTTCATGTTTTTCGTCTCTTGCGAACCTATCACCACTCTTTTCACCCATCAGACCCAACCAAGATACAATGAGCCAACCCACGAGCATCACGGTCGCCAAAGGCGACGGAATCGGACCGGAAATCATGGACGCCACTCTCCACATCCTCAAGGAGGCTGGCGCGGAGCTTGACATCGAGGAAATCTCGATTGGCGAGCAGGAGTATCTGAAAGGAAATTCGGCGGGGATCGCGAGGGAGTCCTTCGACTCGATCCTGAGGACCAGGGTCTTTCTCAAGGCTCCTATCACCACTCCGCAGGGCGGGGGTTACAAGAGCCTGAACGTGACGACACGAAAGGCCCTGGGCTTGTACGCGAATGTGCGCCCCTGTGTCTCCTATCATCCTTTCGTGCGCACCAAACATCCGAAGATGGACGTGGTGATCGTCCGGGAGAACGAAGAGGACCTCTACGCCGGGATCGAGCATCAGCAGACCGTGGATGTGACCCAGTGTCTCAAGATGATCTCACGGCAGGGGACGGAAAGGATCGTGCGCTATGCCTTTGAATACGCCAAGGCGAACAACCGTAAGAAGGTGACCTGCTTCACCAAGGACAATATCATGAAGATCACCGACGGCCTTTTCCACAAGGTCTTCGAAGAGATCGCCCCCGAGTATCCGGAAATCGAGAACGAGCACTGGATTGTGGACATCGGCGCGGCCAAACTGGCCGACACGCCGGAGAACTTCGACGTTGTGGTGATGCCCAATCTGTACGGGGACATCCTCAGCGATGTGGCCGCGCAGATCGCCGGTTCGGTCGGTCTGGCCGGGTCCGCCAACATCGGCCCGGAGCACGCCATGTTTGAGGCCATTCACGGATCGGCACCGCGCCGTGCCGGTCAGAACATGGCCAATCCCTCGGGCCTTTTCCTCGGTTCGGTGCTCATGCTGATCCACATCGGCCAGGTCGAAGCGGCGGAGCGCGCGCACAACGCCTGGCTCAAGACAATCGAGGAAGGCATCCACACCTACGATATCTTCAAGGAAGATGTCAGCAAGGAGAAGGTCGGAACAAAGGAGTTCGCGGAGGCGGTGGGCTCCCGTGTCGGCCAGAAGCCGGAAACCCTTCCGGCGGTCTCCTACAATAAGGAAAAGGCCTCCATCGCGACGATTCCGCCCTACGAGCGGCCCGTGATCGTGCGCAAGCTGGTCGGGGTGGACGTCTT
>CAYVUQ010000254.1:0-2892 GCA_964454915.1 uncultured Puniceicoccaceae bacterium | reverse complement strand
TGGGTGGTCTTCGCGGTCAACTTTTTCTGGACCCTCGCCCGGCGCAACGAGCGTAGCCTGTATGTCGCGCTTTGGTTCTACATCGCGACAATCGTCACCGTGGCGATGCTCTACATCGTCAACCACCTGTCGGTTCCGACCGGGTGGACGCACAGCTACCCGATTTTCGGCGGTGTTCAGGACGCGCTGGTGCAATGGTGGTATGGGCACAACGCCGTGGCTTTCTTCCTGACCACCCCGATTCTGGGGATCATGTACTACTTCGTGCCAAAGGCTGCGCAACGACCGGTGTACAGCTACCGGCTTTCGGTCATCCATTTCTGGTCTCTGGTTTTTATCTACATCTGGGCGGGGCCCCACCACCTGTTGAACACCGCACTGCCGCCGTGGCTCCAGGCACTCGGCATGATCTTCAGCCTGATGCTTTGGGCTCCATCCTGGGGCGGTATGCTCAACGGGCTCCTCACCCTGCGGGGTGCCTGGCACCGGTTGCGGACCGATCCGGTGCTGAAGTTCCTGGCAGCCGGTGTCACCTTTTACGGTATGGCCACCTTCGAGGGGCCGCTCCTGGCCATCAAGTCCCTCAACAGCCTTTCCCACTACTCGGACTGGACGATCGGCCATGTGCACAGCGGAACGCTCGGGTGGAACGGTTTCATGGCGGCGGGCATGTTCTACTGGCTGGCACCCCGGCTGTGGCGGCGCAAGGGCGCACCCGAAGCGCACGATGCCGAGGTCAGCTGCCGGGGTCTCTACTCGGTGGCCCTGGCCAATCTCCATTTCTGGCTCGGGATGGTTGGCATCCTTCTCTACATTGCCTCCATGTGGGTCTCCGGGATTACCCAGGGGATCATGCTCAACGCGGTGGAGGGGACGGTCCTGGCCTATCCCGATTTCATCGAGACTCTCAACGCCATCCGCAATCCGATGCTCTTCCGCCTGATCGGCGGGGTATTCTACCTGGCGGGCTACGTCCTGCTCGCCTACAACATCTACCGGACCATCCGCGGTGCCGATCCGGTCAACGGGACCACCGAAGTCGAAACCGGCGAACGGCGCGAACCGGGGCTGCTGGGCGCATTTTTCAACGCCCCCGTGCTTTACTCCACCGGCATCATCGTGTTCGGCTCGTTCTGGCTCTTCGGCGGCGGCGGGTTCATGGTTTTCGGGATGATCGGGAGCATCCTGACCGTCATCGTCGCCGTGGCGCATTTTGAGATCAGTGGTGCCCGCTGGGTGGACTGGTACGACCGGCTGCTCAAGAACTGGGTCGGTTTCACCGTTCTGACCTTCATAGCGGTGGCCATCGGCGGTGCGATCCAGATCATTCCGACCATCACCGTCGAGCGGGCGGCCAACATCGAAGGCCGCTTGCAGGTCCCCTACACGCCGCTCGAGCTTGCCGGGCGCGATGTCTATGTCAGCGAGGGCTGCTACACCTGCCACAGCCAGATGATCCGCACCATGGTGCCCGATGTCCTCCGCTACGGACCCAAGGAGGAAGAGGGGTATTCCCGTCTCGGTGAGTCGATCTACGACTTTCCCTTCCAATGGGGCTCCAAGCGGACCGGACCCGACCTCGCCCGCGAGGGAGGTGCCATCAAGGCGGACCACCGCTTCATGCGGATCGGCAAGCGCGGCAACGAATGGCATTACCTGCATCTGATGGACCCCCGTTCCACATCCGAGGGATCGAATATGCCCGGTTTCCACTGGTTGGCCCGGCAAAAGGTGGACACGGCGGTCCTGACCGACCGCATCGCGGTCCAGCGCGACTGGCTCGGCGTTCCCTACGATCCCGACATGGACGAGGAGATGATCCGCCGTCTCTGTGAGATTCAGGCTCTTGAGATCGCTCATGACCTGAAGAACGCCGGATTCTACGTTGACCCCGAGAGCGAAATGGTCGCGTTGATCGCCTACCTGCAAAAGCTCGGAGCCTACGAAGAGGCCGGAAAGGGAGCCTCGGAACAACCCTGAGTTCCACGCGACATCCGACCTGGCTTTCCCCGTTATGTTCAAACGCATCCAATACGCCGAGTGGCAGGAGATTCTCCCCGTCCTGGCCTTTTGCATCAGTTTCCTGCTGTTTCTCCTTATCGTCGTCCGTGCGTTGCGGATGCGCAAGGAACGGGCCCGACGGATGGCCAACCTTCCCCTCGACGACGACACCCAACCCAAACCCGAGAATCCCGACCGACATGAGCGCAAGCCCGGACAAGAATGACCAGCCGGAGGGTGCCCGCCTCCTGGAACACGAGTACGACGGCATCCGCGAGTACGACCAGCGCCTGCCCAACTGGTGGTTGTTCACTCTCTACGGGGCGATCGTCTTCTCGCTGGTGTACTGGTTTTTCTACTTCCAGTCCAATGTCGGCGAGTCCGACGTGGACCGTTTGCAGGCGCGGATGCAGGTGATCGAGGCGAAGAACCTCGAGGCCACGCTCGCCATGCTGGACAACGATAATCTTTGGAAGATGAGCCGCAATCCCCAGTTCGTCCAGGCCGGTCGCAAGACCTACGAATCGACCTGTATGCCCTGCCATGGAGCGAACCTTGAGGGAGGGATCGGCTTCAATCTGGCCGACAACGAGTGGGTGCATGGTTCCGCGCCGGTCGATGTGTTCAATACGGTGGACGGCGGTGTCGAGGGCAAGGGAATGCAGGCTTGGGGGCCGGTCCTCGGCCCGAAAAAGGTGGCCGAGGTAGTTGCCTTTGTCCTCTCCCATCACTCCCGCGAATCCATGGAGGGCGGCGGCGGTGGCTCGTGAGTGCCACGACCCGAACCGGGAGTCCGTCACCACCATCGCGTCCGATGGCTCCCGCAATTTTCTCCACCCCGCCGATGTCCGGGGGCGGTTCACCCTCTGGCGGCGGATCAGCGCGTTTTTT
>CAYVUQ010000253.1:0-2893 GCA_964454915.1 uncultured Puniceicoccaceae bacterium | reverse complement strand
CGGGTCCGAGGCCGTGGCGATGGCGTTGCCCGACCCGGTGCCGTGGTACATCATGACGACGCGATCGTCCTCGACGAGTGCCTGTCCGCTGTAGCACGAGCCTTCGGTGGTGGGCGTGATGGCGGGGGGCAGATCACCATGCACACCCGAACATCTCGAACACGGCATCCGCATCGCCTCCGCCTGCGCCGGACTGCACATCGGCCAGGGCGTGCTGGTGCGCAAGGGCACCGTGCTGGCGGTCGAGGCCTTCGAAGGCACCGACGCCATGCTGCGGCGCGGCGGCGGATTCAAGACCGAGGGCAAGATATTCGTGAAAACTCCACACCCGGAGCACGACTACCGCTTCGATGTACCCGTCTTTGGTCACAAAACACTGGATACAATGATTGAGGCCACGGTCACAACGGCGGCTCTCGCCGCCGACCGCACGGTTATCCTGGACAAGGAGGAGGTCCTCCGGCGCGCCGAGAAGAACGGTGTCCGTATCGTGGGGTTCGAACCGCCCGACAATTGACCCCTGCCCGACGTTTTCCCTTGTTCCTCGGACAAAGGCGGTTATCAAACAAAGCATGGAAACCACTGATTTCGTCCCGGTCCTCATCCAGGTGTGCCTGGCACTCTTCATCGGAGCGGTCATCATCGTGGCCAGTACCGTCGTCGGACAGCGCGGCAGGAAGAACCGGATCAAGGACACCGCCTACGAGTGCGGCATGCCCCCGGCGGGAAAGAGCCGCACCCGTTTCGCCGTCAAATTCTACGTTACGGCCATGCTGTTCATTCTCTTCGACATAGAGGTGGTGTTTCTCATTCCCTGGGTCCTGACCTATCGCGAGTTTCTGGCCCACTCCATCCCCATCGTGGCCCCCATGGCGGTTTTCTTCGGTATTTTCGTCCTTGGTCTGGTCTATGAGTTAAAGAAAGGTGCCATCGAGTGGGAGAAGTGACGTCCACTGCCCGCCCCTGAACCCCGTCCATGCATCTCGAGCGCTTCATCACCGCCCAGCGGATCATCGAAATCTCCAGCAACAACCTGCCCGGCGCGTTGGGCGAGCTGCTCGACACCTGCGATCTCGCCGAACTGCAAACGCACGGAAAGAAGAAACTCCTGAAAGAGCTGCTCGACCGCGAGCACACCATCACCACCAATCTCGGCAACGGAGTCGCCCTCCCCCACATACGGGTCGCCATGCGCCGAAACTACATCATGGCGGTCGGCCGCTGCCCGGAGGGCCTGACCTACGACGGCTCGGATGACTACCGCGACGTCAAGTTGGTCCTTCTGCTTCTGGCCTCGGAAAAGGCCCGTAACTACCTGAACGCCCTCGCGGCCATCGCCGGAATCTTCCAGGACAAAACCGTGGTCGAGCACCTGATGCTCCCGGGGTCCCTCGCCGATTTCCGCAAGGAGGTGAAGCGCACCCTGAGCGGCGATGCCCAGAAACCCCGCGAGAAGCCGACCCGCATCAACCGACTGATCCTGCGCGAGGCGGAAAAGATCGCCACCAGCGCGAACTGCCGCTCCGTCCTCATCTTCGGCGACACCTTTGCGGGCGGGATCGAACTGACGCGGCGCTTCCAGAACATGAAAACCGTCCTGGTAACACAGGGCGGAGCCGAGACCGTGGAGGGGGACGGGAAGGTTTCCGAATTTCTGCCAGTGCGCTCCTTTTCACACCACCGGATGTCGCAACTGCGCTCGGCCATCCTGATCGGCCTGACCCGGGGGGTGTTCGAACCGAACGGGCTGATCTGCTGCGTGGGAGGGCTCCCCCGGAGCAACCGGTTCGACACGATCCTTGTCATCGACATCGCCCGCGAATTCCACACCCTGTTCTCGGATCACTCCCAGGTGCTCCCCCCCTCGCTTCGTCCGGAGGTCATGGAACGCGTGCTCGCCATCGCCATGGAACTGGGCCTGGAGGGGCGCGAGGGGAAAAAAGTCGGCTGCCTTTTCGTTCTGGGGGACACCGAGAAGGTGCTCGAGTACTCCAAGCCGCTTGTCCTGAACCCCTTCCACGGATACCGCGAGGAGGACCGGAACGTGCTCAATCCGTTCATGGACGAAACGGTCAAGGAGTTTTCCTCGATCGACGGAGCCTTCATCATCCGGGGCAACGGTGTCATCGAAGCCGCGGGCACTCTGCTGCGGGCACCGGAGTCGCCCGATCTTCCGAGTGGCCTCGGAGCGCGGCATGCGGCTGCGGCCGCCATGACGAAGAGCACCAAAAGCCTGGCGATCGTGGTCTCCGAGAGTACGGGGCAGGTCACCCTTTTCTCGCACGGCGACATGGTCTCGCTGCTCGGACATCCGGTCGGCGGCAATTTTTGATTGCAGCGGGGTCTCGAACCCGCTTTCCTCCAGCGTTTTTCCCGATAAGACCATGCCACGAGAAACCATCATCCTTGAATGCACCGAAGCCCGTAAGGAAAACCAGCGGCCTTCGCGCTACATGTCCACCCGCAACAAGAAGACCCAGCCGGACCGGGTGGAGAAGAAGAAGTACAATCCGTACTTGAAGCGCCATACAGTTCACAAGGAACTGAAGAGTGCCAAGTAAGCGGGGCCGGAAGAATCAGTCGGGCACCCGGCGACGTGCCGAGCGCCAGTCATCCCTGTGCTTGCGGATCCAGTCGAGCAACGCGCGCTCGAACCCGATGTCCGAACCCTCTTTCTCCGACTCCAGCCATTTATGACGGAGGATCTCCTCGCGCTCGGCAAGGAACTCCTTGTAAAGACTGGACTGGCCGGCGAAATCGGACATGCCTTTTCGTTCCGTTTGAATTCTTTTTGGAGACTGCATTAGCACCTCTATTACGAAAATCTAGGAGGCCGCAGACGCGGTTGTCAATGTGAAGCGTTCCCCGATTGACTCTGCCATCCGTATAAAAA
>CAYVUQ010000252.1:1393-2953 GCA_964454915.1 uncultured Puniceicoccaceae bacterium | reverse complement strand
CATGTAAACCGTCTGGAAGCGGCGACACCGATGGTAAGGCGCAGGTGTTCCGCGCGTTTCCGGAGTCGGCTGACGTGGCCATGTATTTCAATCAAAAAGCCCTTTCCGAATCGGCTTTCTCGGAGTCCGTCGAGGAGTTGCAGGAGGAGATCCCCGACACCGAGATGGCCGATGAGATGAGCGACAAACTCACCGAGATCACGGGTTTGGAGGATGACGACATCACCGAGTTCGCCTTGGCCATCTCGGAATTGCAATCCGCTCAGATGGACCCGTCCGCTTTGCGGATCAGCGGTGCTGTCTTTGCGACCAGGCCGGTGACGGCTGCGCAGATCGTCGAGGCAATCGAGTATGTGGCCTCACAGAATGGCGAGGAGGTCGAGCTTACGGTTACCGTTGGCGATGGGGTCGATTACATCGAGTTCCCGAAGGAAGAGGGTGCTCCGGAACTTTATGCCGCCGTTGTTGCGGGAGGTTCATCGACGACCGCTTTTTTTGGGGACCGCGCCAGCGTGGAGCAGGCCCTTGCCCGCGAATCAGGAAGTGTTTCGGAGGCATTGGACGCCGCCAGTTCCGGTCTCATTGAAGGACAGCAGGGCTGGATTTCGATCGTGATTCCGGAGGAGATGAAAGGTCAGCTCCAGGCATTGACCGCACAGGGGCAGCAGATGGCACCAGGTCTCGAAAAGCTCCAAAGCTTGAACAGTGTGGGAGTGGGGATGAAAGCCACAGAGGTTTTGGACATCGCCGTCGGTTTCAACCTCGGCTCGGAGGCGGACGCCCAGGCGATAACCGGTGTGCTCAACAACCAACTCATTTCTTTCGCGAAGATGATGCTGGCCGGAAGCACTCCCGAGCCTCTTCCTGTTCTGGAGTCCCTCAAGGCATACCAGACACAGGATCGCGCCGTGTTGTCCCTCACCCTGTCTTTGGCCGACGTCAAGCAGCTTCAGTCGCAGCTCATGAATTTCCTGCCGGGGAGTGGCATGGCCCCCGGAATCACTCCCTCGGCCCCGGCGCAGTAAGTACCGCCTTCGATGCGTTTGTGTCGCCACGAAAATCCGCGTTCGGATTTGCGTGTCGGGTGCGGAGCGGTGATCGGTGTGGTTATGAGCAACCGTCTGGCCTCCGAATCGAGTCTATACCTGCGGCAGCACGCCGGGAATCCGGTGGATTGGCTGCCTTGGGGTGACGAAGCCTTCGAGCGCGCCCGCACCGAGGACAAACCAGTGCTCGTCTCGATCGGCTATTCGTCCTGTCATTGGTGTCACGTGATGGCCCACGAGTCCTTCGAGGACGGATACATCGCGCGGCTCATGAACAAGCATTTCGTGTGCGTGAAGGTGGACCGCGAGGAACGGCCCGACGTGGACAGGGTCTATATGGAGGCCGTCCAGATGATCAGCCAGCACGGAGGCTGGCCCCTCAACGTTTTCTGTCTGCCCGACGGACGACCCTTTTTCGGCGGCACGTATTTCCCCCCTGAGGACAAGGGAGGTGGCATGATTCCGTGGCCGCAGCTGCTCATGCGGGTCTCGGAATACTATCGGACCCGCCGCG
>CAYVUQ010000252.1:0-1383 GCA_964454915.1 uncultured Puniceicoccaceae bacterium | reverse complement strand
TCCCTGGACGCTGACCATGGCGGATTCGGGGGTGCTCCGAAATTTCCGCCGTCGATGGTCCTGCAATTTCTTTTAGCGATGCGGCAGACCAGGGCGATGGGAAACGAGTTCCCGCGCCTGGCCGATGACACCGATCATGCCGTCTCAACCACTCTGGAGAGAATGGCCCGTGGCGGTCTCTTCGACCAGGTCGGGGGCGGGTTCTGCCGCTACTGTGTCGATGCGGCGTGGACCATCCCGCATTTCGAGAAGATGCTCTACGACAACGCCCTGTTGGTGGAAGTGTTTGCCGAAGGCTGGTCCCGCTATCGGCACCCCCTCTTTGCGAAGGTTGTCGCGGAGACCGTTGGCTGGCTTGAGCGTGAGATGCGGCTTCCCGGCGGGCTCTATGCGGCCTCGGTGGACGCGGATTCGCCCGAGGGAGAAGGACGTTACTATTGCTGGACTCCCCGTTCTCTCGAGGACGCGTTGGGGGCTGAAGAGGCCCGGGATTTTGCCCGGGCCTATCGCGTCACGCCCGAGGGGAATTTCGAAGGCGGACTCTCCTACCCGCAGTTCGATGGTACGGTGGAGGATCGCGATGCCCTGGCCAATGCCCGCGAAAAACTTCTGGCCGTGCGTTCCAGGCGGCCCTCGCCCGCCCGCGACGACAAGCAGAGCACGTTTTGGAACGCCCTGGCCGCACGCTCTCTCTTCCGGGCTGGAGCGGTTTTCGGTCGGGCGGAGTGGGGAGTCCGGGCAGCCGAAATCGTTGATCTGCTGCGGAAGGATCACCGCGAACGGGGCAGTCTTCCCGCGCACGGCGGTTCCGGGTCCGTCGAAGGCTTTCTCGATGATTACTCCACGCTGGCGCATGCGGCTCTCTTGGGTGCCGGACGTGCGGACATCCTCGAAGCGGACCGCTGCGCGGGCTTTCTCGACTATGCCAGTGAACTGGCCGGTATCGTCCTTGATCGTTTTTCCAACGCCGAAGGCTCGGCCTACCATTTTACCGCCGCCGATGTCGAAAGCCCGCTTCTCCGCCAAGTGGAGTGGTACGACAACGCGACTCCCTCGGGAAACTCCACTCTGGTGCACCTGTTCGCGGGTTTGGGGGCGTTGACAGCGGACCAGAAGTTCCGGTCCGCCCTCGACAGGCTCCGCCCTTCCTACGCGCCCCTGATCGAGCGTGCGCCCAACGGAGTGGCCTTCGCGCTCGCGGGGTGGACGCACGACGTCTCCGGTCTTGCTGTGGTTCGGGCGTCAGCCGCCCCTGCGCTCGGCAAATGCGCGGCCCTCTTGCGGGAAAGGGTCTGGAGGCCGCATTGGCTGATCTGTGATCCGGACGTGCCCAAGGGGAGTATCCGGGTCTGTGTCGGGCCCACCTGTTTGCCGGACTTCGGT
>CAYVUQ010000251.1:0-2963 GCA_964454915.1 uncultured Puniceicoccaceae bacterium | reverse complement strand
GTTATTGGCGATTCACTGTGCTGTGCCCCAGGCTGCGCCGGAAGACTTCCAGGGCCTCGTCGAGCTGGCCGTTGTCAGCCGCGCCGCCCATGGCCATGTCGGGTTTGCCGCCTCCTTTGCCGCCGAGGGTGGTCGTGAGGGTGCGGATGTGGTCACCGGCTTTGTGGCCAGCCTTGACCGCTCCGGGACTGGCCAGGGCAACCACGGAGAGCTTGCCACTGATCGCGGCACCGAGAACGACGAGGCCTTCGCCGAGACGGTCGAGGGTTTGTGCGGCAGTGCGGCGCAGGTCGTTGGGGTCGGGTGCTTCGGCGCGGGCTACGATTGCTTTGAGGCCGCCGCCCAGGTCGAGTGCTTCCGCAAGGGCCGCTTCGGCCTGTTCCCCGGCCTGTTTCTGGCGCAGGCGGGTCAGCTCTTTTTCGAGGTCGTGCCGTTGATGGAGAAGGGCGTCGAGCCGCTTTTCGATCTCTGCGGGCTGGCAGCCAAGGCGGTTGGCCATGTGGTGGAGTTGGTTGAAGTTGTCTTCGGCCAGGCGGTAGGCCGCCTTTCCGGCTACCGCGATAATGCGACGGGTGCCCGCCGCGATCCCGCTTTCCGAGGTGATCTTGAAGAGGCCGATCTCGCCGGTGGCTCTCACATGGGTGCCGCCGCAGAGTTCCTTCGAGAAGCCGGCGATGTCCACCACCCGGACCGTCGAGCCGTACTTCTCTCCGAAAACCGCGATGATGTCGTCAGGCTTTTGCCGATACGGAATCTCATACCAGCGTACGCTGCCGTTGGCCAGAATCGCTTCGTTGACCCTGCGCTCGATCTCGTCGATCTGCTCTTCGGTGAGGGCCTCGAATTGGGTAAAGTCGAAGCGCAGGTGGTCGGGGGCGACCAGGGAACCGGCTTGCCGGACGTGGTCGCCGAGCAGCTCGCGCAGTGCCCAGTTGAGGATGTGTGTCGCCGAATGGTGCCGCTGGATCGCACGGCGGCGACGGGCGTCCACGCGTGGCTCGACCTCCCGGTCGATCCAGTCCCCAAGATCGGCCGGAGCGGCTTCCACAATATGGAGAAACTCGCCGTGGGGGCCTTTCTCGGTCCGGGCTACTGCTATATCCATTCCGTCCGAGGCGAGGATGCCAGTGTCGCCGACCTGGCCCCCCATTTCCGCGTAGAACGGGGTTTGGTCCAGGAGGACGGCCTTGGCACCGCCGGGAGCGTCCAGAACGGCGGTGACGGTGGCACGGGTGCCGGCCAGAGACTCGGGTTCGAACCCCTTGAAACGGGTGGGGCCAGATCCCTCGCCTGTTTTTACCTCGATGGTTTCCTGTTTCCGACCGGCGCGGCCTTTCGCGCGTTGCTTCTCCATCTCCTGCTCGAAGCCGTCCGAATCGACGGCGATGCCCCGTTCGCGAGCAAGGAGCTCGGTGAGATCGAGGGGAAAGCCGTAGGTGTCGTAGAGGACAAAGGCTTCCCTTCCGCTGATGGAGCCGTCGCGGCACTGCTTTTCAAAAAGCTGGAGGCCCCGGTCCAGGGTCTTTTCGAAGGCGGTTTCTTCGGCGGCGATGACCTTGCGCACGACCGGTTCCTGTTTTTCGAGAGCGGGAAACGCCGCTTTCATCTTGCCGACCACGACCGGGGCGAGGTCGGCGAAAAATCCGTCGGGAAGTTCGAGGCGTTTGCCGAAGAGGACGGCTCGCCGGAGGATGCGCCGCAAGACGTAGTTGCGGCCCTCGTTGCCGGGAAGAATCCCGTCGGCGATGGAAAAGACGAGAGTGCGGATGTGGTCGGCAATCGCCCGGAAGGCGAAGTCCTTTAACTCCGGTTTGGAAAGCGACCCGCGGGTTTCCGGCATCGTGTATCCGTAGCGGTGGTCGCAATGCTTTTCGAGGTGGGCGAAGAGGTCGGTGAAGAGATCGCTGTTGTAGTTGCTGGGCGGCCTGGAAAAGTCGCGGAATCCGTTGGTTGTGGCGAAGATACCCGCCACCCGCTCAAAGCCCATTCCGGTGTCCACATGCCGAGCCGGAAGGTCGGTGAAACTGCCATCTGCACCCGCGTTGAACTGGATGAAAACCAAATTCCAGATTTCGATACACCAGGGAGAATCGGCGTTGACCAGATCACCGCCCGTGTTGCCGTCGGGAGTGAGGTCCATGTGGATCTCCGAGCAGGGACCACAGGGGCCGGTCTCTCCCATCATCCAGAAGTTGTCCTTCTTGTCCCCATTGCGGATGTGTTTGGCGGGGTCGAGGCCAGCCTCGGTGAAGATATGGGTCCAGAGGGCATGGGCCTCCTCGTCGAACGACGCCGGGTCGCCGGTGCCGGGCTGGTACACGGTGGCGTAGAGACGTTCGGCGGGAAAGCCCCAGGTCCCGGCGAGCAGATCCCAGGCGAAGCGGATGGCTTCTTCCTTGAAGTAATCGCCAAAGGACCAGTTGCCGAGCATCTCGAAAAACGTGTGGTGGTAGGTGTCGAAGCCCACATCCTCAAGGTCATTGTGCTTGCCGCCGGCTCTGATGCACTTCTGGGTATCGGCGGCGCGGGCGAACGGTGCCTGCTCCTCGCCGAGGAAGTAGGGCACGAACGGGTTCATGCCGGCATTTGTGAAGAGAAGGTTGGGTGCCGTGGGCATGAGCGAGGCCGAAGGCACGATCTCGTGCGCCCGTTCCCGGAAATGGTCGAGGAAGGTCTGCCGTATCTCGGAGGAAAGCATCCCGTCAGCAAAGAGGATGGCTCCCGGTCGTTCAATGAAGAAGGGAAGGTGGCTTGAGGAAAGGGTGCCATTACGGAATTAGAGGTATGTTATCCAAGGCAAGCAAAATTTAGTCAGACAAAATAATGACAAGAAAAAATAAGTCAGACAAAAAATTAGCCTGAGGGATGGGCAGAAATTAGCCTGAGGGATGGGCAGTATCCGTAGAGGGAGGGATATTTCTATGCTGGAACGATTGCCGCTCTGTGCGGCTTTGTCCTTCCCG
>CAYVUQ010000250.1:2651-2969 GCA_964454915.1 uncultured Puniceicoccaceae bacterium | reverse complement strand
ACCGAAGACGGCGGAATCTGGTCGACCAAGGAGCAGCGGTTTCTTTGATGACGGGAGATTTCGAAGGAGAAGCGCTTTCGAGGGATAAACCCTCGCCTACGGGGAATTTGTTGTAGGAGAGGCTTTCTTGAGGTGAGCCTGTCGAACCTATGCCTCGATCCATGGGTTCGTAAACCCAAACGAATTCCGTTTCGAGGGGTGAACCCTCTCCTACGGGGGCGATCGTTGTAGGAGAGGCTTTATGCCTCGATCCGAAGGTGTGGAACGTTCGAACTGGTCGAGGGGTAAACCCTCTCCTACGGGGGTCGGGTAGGAGAG
>CAYVUQ010000250.1:1337-2641 GCA_964454915.1 uncultured Puniceicoccaceae bacterium | reverse complement strand
CGGGGCGAATGGCTAGGCGTTACCGAAGACGGCGGAATCTGGTCGACCAAGGAGCAGCGGTTTCTTTGATGGCGGGAGATTTCGGAGGAGAAGCGCTTTCGAGGGATAAACCCTCTCCTACCTGGGTCGAGACGGCGGCTTAAAAGTACCGCCGGACACGGGATTCTCACTGTGCTGATCTCGCCGGGCGAAATCCGAACGTGTCTCTTCCTCCGCCGATATCTTCGAGTCCTGGCGTTCCGAAATAGCGGTTCGATACCCGGCAGCCGTCTGCGTTCTCAGCAAAATTTCCGCCGCGTGCAACCCTTCCGAGCGGGGCATCGTTTTCGTCCGTCCACGCCTCGGCTTCCGTCGGGCCGGTCGGGTTGTCCAATTCCGCCGGGTCGTATCCTCCGTACCAGTCGCTCACCCATTCCCAGACGTTGCCGATCATGTCGCGGAGACCGAAGTCGGTGGGTGGGTAGGATCCGACATCGGTCGTGCCGCCTTCGTTGCCGTTGTAGTTCGCATCGGAGGCGCTGATTTGATCTCCCCACGGGTAGCGAAGGCCGACCGCTCCGCCCCGGGCAGCGCGCTCCCACTCCGCCTCGGTCGGCAGACGGTAGCCTTCAGCGGAAAAATCGATGCTCCAGTCGGTAAAGTCGACGGCCCTATCCAGCGACGGGACCGCGCGGTCGCTCAGAAAATTGCAGTAGGCCTGGGCACCATACCAGGTCACGCCGACGCAGGGCTTGTTCTGATTGGTGACCGTTGTCACGAGCTTGTCGTCACTATCGACCGTGAGATCCGAAATGGCCAAATCGAGGAGGGTTTTCGGATCGCCGTTCACGTTCGACACCTCGGTCGCCCCGATGGTAACCAAGCCCCGCTCAGCCGCCCAGTTGAACGCCGACGCCATTTCGGCATTGGTCACCTCGGTGCGGCCGAGATAAAAAGCGTCGACCGAGACCGTTCTTAGCGGCACCTCGTCACTCGCTCCTTCCGTTCCATCGAAAGCGTTTCCCATTTGGAATTCCCCTTCCGGGACGAAGACGAAGCCGGTCGGAGCATCGATACGGAGGAGCAACTCGTCGAATCTCTCGGTCAACGCGGTAGCGTCATCACTGGTTTTGGCTCTCAAGGCATACGGAACCGCGAGAATCCGGGTGCGCGGTGTGGATTCGGCGCCGTCGATCTCCAGGGCGATGTCCCGGTCGCTGTGTTGCTTCATGAAGGGGAAATTGCGCCGCTGGTGCATCGAGAAGGTGAAAACCCTGGAATCGTCCCGAAAAATATGCGCCGTGCCGTCGCCCTGGCTGCCCACG
>CAYVUQ010000250.1:0-1327 GCA_964454915.1 uncultured Puniceicoccaceae bacterium | reverse complement strand
CCGCGTCCAGGGTGGCACCCCCGGTGCCGTTGGCTCCGAAGGCGAACGAGTAGACCCCGTCGATGACGGAAACCGTTCCGAGGTCTTCTTCGAACACAAGGGTTCCACCGCTGGCTGCATCGTAGAGTCTGGCCACGACAGTGACGTCCCCGTTGAGCGGAACTCCGTTGGGATCCGTCAATCTTCCTTGGTAATGAATCTCGCCCGGCACCTCGGCACGGGTCGTTGTCCACGCTGCGGCGAAGAGGAAACAGACCAGGAAAAAAGGAAATTGTATGAAAAATTTCATGACAGACTCGTTTGATTACGGGAGGAGAATTTCGACTCGGAGAAAAATGCGGTCTTCCCCGGCCGCGGGAATGACCGGGATTTCAACCATGGCTCCCGATCCGGCTCGGGTTTCCAGAACGGTCCACTCCTTCAAATCCGCGCTCTGCCAGATGCGGTAGTCGCGTTCGGTGACCGTAGGAAAAGAAAGGGCAGGGGAACCGTCGTTCGAGAGGATCTCCGGACGGAATACCGAGTTTGGATCCCGGGGATTCGTTCCAGCGAAAAACTCGAGTTCCTCGCTCGTGCCATCCCCGTCGGCATCACCGGAAGGGTTCGTGCCCGTGGAGCCGAAATACTCCCACTCCCATTCATCGGGCAACCCGTTGCCGTCGACGTCGGCCTCCGGATTGGCCGTCGCCGGATAGAGAACCTCGATGAGGCCCGCCCGCAGTCTGGTCGTGCCCGCCTCGGTGACCGCTGGCGCGTAGGGCGAGCCGAGAGATCCGTGAGAAACATAGCCACCCGCCGTGCCGCCACCGCCTCCGGCATCCAACCCGCCGGAGGCGTTGCCTGCGGATGTGCCCAGTGAGCCGAATGCGACGCAAAGGACGAGTAGCACATCTTTCATCATGAAGAAGAAGTTATGCATTTCTCACAGCTTCTCAAGGGCGAAGAGTGCCCCGTGGGGCATGGCTTCAGCCTTGCCCGGCGAAGGCCAAAGGGTGGGTTGCGGCGATGCAGTTGCGTTTTGGTGAGGCGATCGGTGATAGAAACGGGAATACGATTTCCGCCATGCCTGAGTCGTTGAAACAGGTAAAATTTCTTTCCGATCGGATGGGCATGGGGCGTCCAGAGTGGTTGAAGTTTCCTGCAGAGCCCTCTTGGCAGCCCTTTTTACATTCACGATATCGACGGGGCCTGGCAGACCGTGCCCCTTCATTGAGGACCTCGATCGAAGTCCCGGATTCGAGGGGTAAACTCCTACGGGGATCGAGGGGTAAACCCTCTCCTACGGAGGTCGAGGGGTGAACCCTCTCCTACGGGGATCGAGCCTTCG
>CAYVUQ010000249.1:0-2969 GCA_964454915.1 uncultured Puniceicoccaceae bacterium | reverse complement strand
TCGAGCACCTTGAATCGGAGGCGATCTTCGTCCTCCGCGAGGTGGCGGCCCAGTTTCAGAACCCTGTCCTCCTTTTTTCCGGTGGCAAGGATTCGATCTGCGTCGCGTACCTTGCCCGCAAGGCCTTCTGGCCGTCGCCGATCCCCTTTCCGCTCATGCACGTCGACACCGGGCACAATTTCCCGGAGACGATCGAATTCCGCGACCGCTTCATCAAGGACATCGGCGCCCGTCTCATCGTCGCCTCCGTGCAGGACTCGATCGACAAGGGCCGCGTGGTGGAGGAAAAGGGGCCCAACGCCTCCCGCAACGGCCTCCAGACGGTGACGTTGCTTGACGCCATCGAGGAGAACCATTTCGACGCCGCCATCGGCGGGGCGCGCCGGGACGAGGAAAAGGCCCGCGCGAAGGAGCGCTTCTTCAGCCACCGCGACGATTTCGGGCAGTGGGATCCGAAAAACCAGCGTCCGGAACTGTGGAACCTTTTCAACGGGAAGATGCATCCCGGCGAGCACTTCCGCATCTTTCCGCTCTCCAACTGGACGGAGATGGACATCTGGCAATATATCAAGCGCGAGAAGATCGAGTTGCCGTCGATCTACTTCTCCCACAAGCGCGAAGTGGTGGAAAGGAATGGCGCGTTGCTGGCCGTGACGGATTTCATCAGCCTCCAGGACGGAGAGAAACCGGTCGAAAAGACCGTTCGCTTCCGCACCGTCGGGGATGCCACCTGCACCGGCTGCACCCTCTCCGAGGCGCGCGAAATCGACGACATCATCGGTGAAGTGGCGGCCGCCCGCCAGACCGAGCGCGGAACCCGTGCCGACGACAAGCGCTCCGAGACCGCCATGGAGGACCGTAAAAAACAGGGCTATTTCTAAGCCTGACCATTCCGAAAATTTCCAAAGCCATGAAGGATCACCACGAGGCAACCGCATCCGCCGCCACCGGCGATGCCTACCTTGACATGGAGCTGTTGCGTTTCACGACCGCGGGGTCGGTCGACGACGGCAAGTCGACCCTGATCGGGCGGCTCATGTTCGACACGAAAACCATTTTCGAGGACCAGCTAGAAGCCATTGAACGCTCGAGCAAGCAGAGGGGCGATGCGCATGTGAACCTCGCCCTGTTGACCGACGGCCTCCGTTCGGAACGCGAGCAGGGGATCACGATCGACGTGGCCTACCGCTATTTCGCCACGCCCAAGCGCAAGTTCATCATCGCCGACACCCCGGGGCATATCCAATACACCCGCAACATGGTCACGGGTGCCTCCACGGCGAACCTGGCGATTATCCTGATCGACGCGCGTAAAGGTGTCATCGAGCAGACCTGTCGCCACTCGTTCATCGCTTCGCTGCTGCGGATCGAGCACGTGGTGCTCTGCATCAACAAGATGGACCTGGTGGACTATTCGCAGGAGCGCTACGAGGAGATTGTGGAGCAATTCAGCGATTTTGCCTCGCGGCTCGATATCAAGGAGATGACCTTCATTCCGATCAGTGCGCTGCACGGCGATAACGTTGTGAACCGCTCTGAGAAGACGCCCTGGTACGAAGGCCCGCCGTTGCTCTACCATCTTGAGACCGTCTATCTCGGCCCGGATGCCAACCACGTCGATGCGCGTTTCCCCGTCCAGTGGGTCGTCCGTCCACATTCCGAGAAATTCCACGACTACCGTGGTTACGCAGGCCGGGTCGCCGGTGGTGTGTTCAAGCCGGGTGACGAGGTGATGGTGCTTCCGTCGGGGTTTTCCTCGAAGATCCGGGCCATCGACCGTTTTGAAGAGGAGATCGACGAGGCGTTTTCGCCCATGTCGGTTGCGATCCGTCTGGAGGACGAGATCGATATCAGCCGGGGCGATATGATCGTCAAACCGAACAATCAGCCCAAGGTCGGGCAGGATATCGACGCGATGCTGTGCTGGTTCTCGCCCGACGCGACCTTGCAGACGCGCGGCAAGTATATCATCCGCCACACTACCAAGAGTGCCAAGGCCATCGTCCGGAGTATCCAGTACAAGGTGGACATCAACACTCTGCACAAGATCGAGACCGACCTGAACATCGGCATGAATGACATCGCCCGGGTGCAATTGCGCACCTCCGAGCCCCTCTTTTTCGATTCCTACCGCCGCAACCGGATCACGGGAAGCTTTGTGCTGATCGACGAGTTCACCAACAAGACGGTCGCTGCGGGTATGATTCGGTAGGCCAGGCAGACGTTCCGGGGCAAATGGCCTGTCCGCGCAGGGGGCGTGGCCGCCTTGTTGGACTGTGCCGCAGGAAGTCGGCCCGGGACTAAACTTCGCCGGGACTTGTTTCCGGGGGGCGTTGTGTGTTTGATCGATTTGTGCGCGAGAGAAAACTGCAGCGATCAACGCGCCCTGGGCGACGGGTGCTGGTGGAACCGTCAGAGAGCACTGACGGGGCGGCTGTTTTCGCCGGAGACCTGGAGCGGTTCCGCGTGCATCTCACGGACGAGCGGCGGATGTCTCCCGCCACCGTGCGCAACTATGGCCATGCGGCTGCTTGTTTTCTGACCTGGCTGGGGCAGGGTGCGGACTGGCGGGCGGCCACAGCGCGGGACGCCCGGAGCTACGCGGTGGAACTGCAGAGAAGCCTTTCCAGACGTACTCTCCACAACCGCATTGCCGGGGTGCGGGCATTCTACCGCTTCCACCGGGAGACCGGTGCGGTGGAGGCCAATCCCTTCGGTTCACTTTCGCTCCCGAAGTTGGAGAAAGGGTTGCCGAAATTTCTGACCCGGGAGCAGATGGAGCGATTCCTGGCTGGACCCGAGTGTTTGCTCAAGGACGGTGCGGTATCGCCGCAGGAGGCCTGGCGCGATCGCACCGCGCTCGAATTGCTTTACGGGGCGGGCTTGCGGATCAGCGAATTGGTGGGAGCCGACCTGGGTGATCTCGACGCCGAACGGGGTGTCCTGCGGGAGCTCGGAAAGCGTCGGAA
>CAYVUQ010000248.1:0-2993 GCA_964454915.1 uncultured Puniceicoccaceae bacterium | reverse complement strand
ACCCTCCCCCCCGGAACGAAGCCCAGGTCCATAAGCCGCCGACGTTCGAGCCCCCGCACCGCCGGCGAAAGAGAATGGATGACCGCCTCCGCGCCGTCGGCCAGTCCCGCCAGCGACCCCCGGGGCAGGCATGCCACCTCCTCCGGGCCACAGGCGACGACACTGATGGCCGCCGCTTCGGCCGTATCGGCCAGATGGGTGCGGTCGGCCCAGGAAAGGTGGTGGGACCCGCCGCTCAGGCTCTCCGTCCGCACGACCAGTCCCGGAGACAGTCCGGCGTCCACGATCCGTTTGAAGGGTGCTTCCGGTTCGTCTTCAAGGTGGGTGATGCGGTAGAATCCGTTTTGGTGCACCCGCACCAGAAGCTCGCCCTGCTCCATCGGCGCCATCTCCAGGGCGCGCGTGGGAATGGCGTCGCCATGGGGATCGTAGCGCGGGCGCTGGAGCGTATCGGCCATGCGGTTGACCGCCGCCTCGTCCAGCCTGTGCTCTGCCCGGTCGGCCTGGCGATGCCACTGGGTCGGATCGAGGCCCGTCTGCTCCGCCAGAAAACTCTCGTAAATGCGGTGTGCGCGCAACAACCCGCGCCCGTGCTGCCATCCACGGGGAGTCAACACCACGCCCTCAGCGTCTTCCTCCAGCCAGCCAAAGCGAACCAGGTACGCCACGAGTTCGTCCGTCCGCACCTGCGAAACCCCGGATTCGCAGAAAAGCGACACCAGCGGCAACGCCTCGCCAGGACCGGCGTTGGCGGCCGCCCGCTTGAGAAAATGTTCAGCATCCGTTTCCAGCATTTGAAGATGTAGCAGAGACTACATAATACCGGGTGTCAAGTATCAAAGGCTACATTTTCTTGCCAATATGCGGGAGATGGCTTGAATCGACGATGTGAAGGGAACAGACCAGAGTGACCCGGCCCGGCGGCACCAGCGCATCCGCAGGCAGAATGCGGCGGAGATTGCGGAAGACTACGCCGAGGCGATCGACGACTTGATCGAGGAGAACGGCGAGGCGAAGGTCATGCCGCTGGCCCGGCATTTTGGAGTCTCCCATGTGACGGTGATTCGCACTCTGAAGCGCCTGCGGGAGCAGAATCTGGTGGACGCCGGGTCGCAGAAAACGATCAAGCTCACGAGGAAAGGCCGCGAGATGGCCACAGCGAGCCGACGGCGCCACGAGCTGGTCCTCCGCTTCCTCATGGCCATTGGCGTATCAAGGGACCGCGCCGCGGCGGACGCCGAAGGGATCGAGCACCACGTCAGCCGCGAGACCCTTGAGGCCATGCGGCGGCACATGGAGAACAGCGGCGGTTGATGCGCGCCTTCAGGATGCCCGTCGAAATACGGTTACGCCGTCTTCCTCGCTCTTTTCCCACGTCCCCTCAACCCCTTCGAGGGAGACCTCACCCGTGCGGGGCAGGACGACCTTGTCCGCCGCGAGGTTCCCGCTGCGGATGACCAGTCGCGCACCTTCGACGGAGTTGAAGTAGGTACCGTAGCCACCGGGCACGAGGACGCACCACCGGCCCTTGGGCAGCTCCCGGCTACTTTTCGACGGGTCGTGCGAAGGGGAAGCGATCCGCAAGGTCTGGCCATCGTAGCTGAGCCCCAGGAATGCGTTGGGGATGGCCAGGGCTGACATCGGGCGGAAATAGTGCCCGCCGAATTCCTGATGATCGAAGTAGAGACCCCAGCGGTTGTAGCGTTCGTCCACATTGCGGATGATTTCCTCGGCTTCGGCGGTCATACCGAGTTGGTAGAGGTGAGCGGCGAAGTTCAACTCGACACCGGTCCAGCAGGTATTGGCCTGATCGATCCAGGTATTCGGCCCGGTGTCCCGGAGGAAACCGTCGGACGGCCACTGGCAGTTGCGCAGGCCCTGCTCCCGGTCGTAGTTCAGGCGCAGGATGGTTCGGGCCGCCGTAGCGGTCTTTGCCGGATCGATCACGGGCGGGAATCCCAGCTGGCGCGCACAGCCCTCGCCGATGATCTGGTCCACCATGCAACCGTCTTCGCCGTGGGGATCGTCCTCCTGGTGATCGCTGTAGAGTTTGAAGTACGAACCGTTCCAGGTGGTCTTCTCGAAAGTCTCCCGCCCCTGATCGAAGTAGTCCTGGTATTCGTCGATAAACGCCTGGTCCCCAAGCTGGCCAGCCACGTTCAGGGCCGCTCCCACTGCGGCCAGCCACTGACTGACGACGAAAGGTGCGACGCCAAACATGGGGAAGTTGTCGTAGGAGCACATGATGCCCTCCATGTCGGGCAGATGGTCTCCATTCATGTCGCGCTCGCGCAGAACGTAGGCCAGTGCCTTTTTAACGTCGGGCCAGACTGATTCCAGGTAGGAGCGGTCGCCGCTCCAGAGGGCGGCGCGCAGGGCCTGAAAGGCGAACTGGGCGGGCATGTCCAGGCGGTGGCCGCTCTTCTCGCTCTCGGGAACGCCGAACGAGTTGCACTTGGCTGAGTGGATGACGATGCCACTGTCTTGTTGAAACTTCCGCCAGAGGTCGATGGTCATTCGGTCAAGTTCGGGGAAGAGCAGACTGGTGGCGATCTGCCCATACATGGCGACATCGGTGGTCGCGATGCCGGCGAATGGCTTGTGCGGGCTGAGTCCTTCGAGCACCCCGAACAGGCCTGTTTGCGTGAGCCAGCAAGAAGTTCGAAAGGTATTGAGCTGGCTGTTGACCTGATCCAGAACGCAATCGGGAAGGTCACTGTCGAAAAACACGCGATGAAAGTGCTCGCTTTCGTGCAGCAGGCGAGCGCGTTCAGTCACCGCATAACGGCTAACAGCCTCGGCAGAGTCAAAGTGCATCGCATACCATGCCCCCTCGATACGATCCATTTCACCCGGGTGTTCAAACTTCGAGCTAGGATCGTCCTTGATTGGTCGCCCGTAGAGATTGGGAAAGTGCCAGGACAGCGAAAAACCGTGCTCGAAGGCGGCTCGCGGCTGGAGCGTAGTGGCGCACCCAATGGTGACGTAGCAGG
>CAYVUQ010000247.1:0-2993 GCA_964454915.1 uncultured Puniceicoccaceae bacterium | reverse complement strand
ATGAGGACCCCCGGAAGCTGACCCTGAACGGCGAGGAGGCGGATTTCGAGGTCCGTACCATTGAGCAAAGCCGCTACGTGTCCTTCACCCTGCAAGGGGTCGGAGCGGTATCCGCCCGGTTGACCCTTTAGCCGACGATTTCGCGGTAACGAAAGAGATAAGCCAACCCCCATTTCTCCAGGGATCGACCATCAAACACCTCCCCTGGATCCATTACGA
Source organism: uncultured Puniceicoccaceae bacterium (assembly GCA_964454915.1). GTDB lineage: Bacteria > Verrucomicrobiota > Verrucomicrobiia > Opitutales > Puniceicoccaceae > Puniceicoccus. The sequence goes on along the minus strand of CAYVUQ010000247.1, from coordinate 2,774 downwards.
ACCACAAAAACCCGAGAACACCATGAACATCAAAGGATTCGCCGTAGCCGACTTCACCTTCCCGCTACTCTCCCATGAAAACAGCCTCAAGCTGATCTCCATGCTAGGCATGGACGGCGTGGACATCGGCCTGTTCGAAGGCCGCTCCCACCTGTGGCCGTCAACGGAATTCGCAAACATTCCCGCCAGCGCCAATCGGCTCAAAAAACAGCTCGATGACCTTGGCCTGAAGTGCGCCGATGTCTTCCTGCAGATGGACCCCGATTTCGTTCCCTATGCGATCAACCATCCCGACGATCAACCTCGCGCCAGGGCGCGTGACTGGTTCGAGCGCACCCTCGAGTACGCTGCCCTCGTCGGGAGCGAACACGTCACCGCCCTCCCGGGTGTTTTGTTCGAAGACACCGAGCCCGCCGACGCGTCCTGGCAACGGGCCACGGAGGAACTCTCCTGGCGCGTGGAAAAGGCGCGCGCCGCCGGAATTATCCTCGGTGTCGAAGCCCACGTCGGCTCTCTCGCGCCGGTGCCGGAAAAGGCCGTCGCCCTCGTCGAATCGGTTCCCGAACTAACCCTCACCGTCGATTATACCCATTTCACCCGCGCCGGTCTGCCCGACGCCGAGGCAGAGCCGCTGATCGAGCACGCATCGCACTTCCATGTGCGGGGAGCCAAAAAAGGCCGCCTTCAATGCAATTTCTCCGAGAACACCATCGACTACGCCCGCGTCGTGGAGCGAATGAAAGCCACCGGCTACACCGGTTGGCTCGGCATCGAATACGTCTGGATCGACTGGGAGGACTGCAACAAATCCGATAACCTCTCCGAAACCATCCAGTTCCACGACCAACTGAAGCGCCTGGTTTAGAACTGAAGGGCCTGGTTTAGGTTTCTGGCACTCAGAATTCAGAAATTTGGGTTTTGGTTGCAATTGCACAAACGTTTGTTCTACTCTTAAGAAATGATGCACTCTCGATCCAGGCTCGTAGACGTCGCAAAAAAAGCAGGGGTCGACATAGCTACGGCGAGTCGCGCATTGGCCCGCGGAAAGGGATGGGAGCGCTTAAGCGACGCTTGTGTTGACCGGGTTGAAGAGGCAGCCCGCACTCTGGACTACCGCCCAAACGCCCTTGCCCGTCGCCTCAGGACCAACCGAGCCGATGCCGTCGGGCTTCTCATCCCCCGTCTTAATACTGCCTACACGCGAGAATTGTTTTCCGGGTTTGAAGGAGCCATTCGCGATGCTGGTTTTCATGCTGTTTTAATTACCGGGAAGGATCCCATTGAAACTGCCCTTCAGTACCAGTCAGAAGGGCGCATCGACGGGATCATGGCACCGGTATTTGCAATGGGAGCGGCAGACCGGCACCGTTTGGTCGAAAGCGAGGTACCTTGCGTCTTTACCCATGCACCCATTGATGCACACTACGGACCTGCCGTGGCTGTTGATGCGGCACGGGGGATTTCAGAAGTCGTCAAACATCTCGCCGAGACAGGCCATCGCCAATTGCTTTGGGCGGGATTAAGGAGGGCCGGAACGGATAATGAACACCGTGCGCTCGCCTTTCGAAAAACCTGTCAGCAGGTGGGGATCGTTGCTCTGGAAATGGCGGTGAAGAATGGGGGGACCAGTTTATCCAGGCAGATACAGGCCGCGCGTGACGCGGTGTTGCCGTTTTTGCAATGCGCTGAAGCCCCGGATGGAATCGTTTGCTACCATGACCCGATCGCCCTTGGTGCGATGACGGCGGCACGATTGGCGGGTTTGGAAATACCGAAGAGACTATCAGTCGTCGGCTTTGACGACAGCTTCGGCGAAGTGGCCGACCCGCCTCTCAGCAGCATTAGCCCGCGGCCCAATAAAATGGCACACGAGGCGATGAAAATCCTCACAGACATACTGCAAAACCGAAACTCGAACGAGTTTCAAGGGGTTCCAATTGTGATCAAACCCAGACTGGTCATGCGCGCCAGCACCCGAACCCACGGATAATCAACAAAGAGATCTACATTCATCACCGACCGATTACAGGTCGATCGACATCCCAACCACCCTGCCAAAGAGCAATTCACCATACCCAAACCAATGAAAAACACCCTAAACTATCTCATGGTGGCATTCCTGTTCGGAAGCCTTACTCCCATAAACGCACTCGACTCCTTTTTCTGGCAACAGGACTACGCGACGGTTCTCCCCAGCGGAGATCTCGAATGGGCCCCCGAGCCTTTTGCGTATACCGCTGCAGGCGAAGTCCGCTACATCGATTTTGAAAATGGCAGCGACACCGACCCCGGAACCCAGGCCGCACCCTGGAAACATCACCCATGGGACGCCAATGCGACTGGCCGTGCCAAAGAAGGTAAAGCCGACACCTACGTCTTCAAGGGCGGGGTCATCTACCGGGGGAGCCTGACGATTCCGAACGGTCTGTCCGGAACGGAGGACGTCCCCGTGCGGCTCACCCGCGATCCGGACTGGGGACAGGGCGAAGCGGTCATTAGTGGTTCCGAGCGTGTCGCCAATTGGTCCCTCGGTTCGTCTCACCCCGAAATCCCCGAAGCGGACAAGGTATGGACGGCTGAGGTGGATTTCCTGCCGCGCAATCTCTGGCTTACGAACGAGGATGGCGATGTGTTAAACATTCCCCTGGCCCGCACCCCAAATTGGGAGAAGTCCGATCCCTACGACCCGATGAGCGAATGGTGGGCATGGGAAAACCCACAGTGGTGGAAACACAACGTGCCCGATGCCCGAGCAAAGACCCAACGCAAGAATT
>CAYVUQ010000246.1:0-3007 GCA_964454915.1 uncultured Puniceicoccaceae bacterium | reverse complement strand
ACGGCGGATCAGGTAATTTCTATTTGCAGAATTTCTGCATAAGTGCAATTGTCGATTCCATGAGGGCGACGATTACCGTTTCGGGCCGTGGTTTGATTGCGATTCCGGCTAAGCTTCGGAAGGCGGCGGGTGTGCGACCGCAGGACAATCTCATTGCGGAGACAACGCCAGAGGGAATTCTGCTTCGTCCTGCCGTAACCTTGCCGATCGAAGTCTACACGCCTGATCGGATTGCGGAGTTTGATGCGGCGGAGGCTGAATTGGCGGCGGTCTTGGACTCGCGTGCCAAACGGCCTTGACCATGCGGATTTTCCTCGATGCCAACATTCTTTTTTCGGCTGCAAAAAGCGCGGGAGCCGTGCGTAGCTTCCTCGCTCAGCTCAGTGCTTCTGGACATACACTTGTTGCAAACGCCTACGTCGTCGGTGAAGCACAACGCAATATCGAGACCAAGTTTCCAGAGGCGGTCGAAGATCTTGAAGGCTTGTTGGCGGGTTGGGAAATTTTCACGGAGGTCTGTGCTCCGATGGCGGACGACATTGTTCCTGACCTTACGGAGAAAGACCGACCCGTCCTTGCCGCAGCCATCCAGCACCGATTCCATGTGTTAATGACCGGCGATAAGACGCATTTTGGACCCCTATACGGGCAGCGCATCGAAGGCGTTATCATTCATTCCCCTGCGAGCCTTGCCAAGCAACTCGAACTTGGGTCGGAGTCGTAGCTGACAAGCTTCTAGCAATTCGCGTAAATCCTGGCGGTTTTGGCGGAATGCAGGAGCCGGTTGAGCTGGCATAGACGTGACCTTCGCCACGCCTCTCCGAACTCCCCTTAACCCGTAGAGAACTTGCGAGAGCAAGGTCTACCAACGGCTGGCCATCGAGTTCACCTTGACCCATGACAACCGGCATTGTCTCCTTTTCCCATGGCTTGGCGCATCCGAGAAAATGTTCTCTCCGGCGAAATCGACAATCGCACCAAGGGCCGGGTGTCCGGCTTTCTTGAGCTGGCCGACAATGGAGGTCGGATCCTTCTCGATCTGGAGGGAAATGCCCATCCCGATCTGGCGGGGTCGCTGATCCGCTTTCGGAATCCCAGGAATCCCACCTTTCGCCACGAGGATTTCGAAGGGTTTGCCCGCGACCAAAAGGGACATGCTGGAGACATCACGGCGTCGCATCGGGTAAAAGACTTGCTCGTCTCCACGGAAACGTATCTCGCCATGGACAAGGAAGCCCGGGAAAAGTCCTACCGATGGGCGAACTGCCTCTACATGGAGTGGTATGGGCAGAACAATGGCAGGATCGTCATGGAGGGAATCGGTTACGAGATCGAGTGGATCGAAGGTCCGTTGTGGCACATCACTGAGGACGACTTGCGGGAACAGGCGGAACGGTCAGACCAGGCGATCAGCCGGTTCTTCGAACAGGTTTCCGACGCAATGGAGGTCGAAGAGGCCCGTAATGCCGATAGAGACACGGAGGAAGTTCCACCCGAGGAGGCCGCCGCCGATGCCGAAGCGGCCCGTATGGATCTTCTCAACGAACGAATCGCACGGCGCATCGAAAAAGAGGGCCCCGAGGACTTTGACCGATTTTACAAGGAAGAGTCCGCCCGTCTTCGCCGGGAAAGAGGCGAACCCGAACCGACTCCGCTGACCCCGGAAGAAGAAGCGGCCCGCGCCGAGTGGATCGAGGAGATGAACGCCGCCGCCGATCAGGCGGCCGCAGATTCCGATGCGGAGAAGTGGAAGGGCGAGGGTCGAAAAAAGCATCCCCTCGCCGCCGATTGCCACGAATTCGCACTGGAGTTGCGAAACACGGATATTCTTCCGGAAGGTGCCTCGGAAGAGCACCCACTATGGGAAATTGCCAACGGAGTCTTGTTTGCCTCCGGAAAACTGGCCGGAGCGCTCAATGGCTGTATGGAAGATGACGAGTGGCCACCCGACGAGTTCAGTGCACCTTCCACCCTCGTTTTTCTCAAAAAGGCCAGGCACTACCTTCAAGACGCGCTGCGGGGACTCGACGCGGCAGACGAAGAGGGACTCGCCAGCCCGGAATGGAGAAAAGCCACCCGCGAGCGACTCGAAAGAATCCTCGTCTCAGCCCAAAAGCTTATCGAGGAGGCAAGAGAAGGGCTGGGCGGGGAAACCGCATAGACGCGACTCTCGCCGTAGACGTGACTGTCATCACGTCTCTACAGACTTCCGCCTCCCGTAGAGAACTTGCGACAGCAAGGTCTATCTCCGGACTGCCCTGCGACACTCGTCCTTGCCGGTTTACAACTTCGGCACTTTGAGTCCGGTCGCCTTTGCCAGTTTGGCTTGTCTGCGGTCGAAGGTAAGAAAGCTTTGGCAGCCCAGCGAAATGGCCATGGCTACATGAAGAATGTCGAGACTACGGGTGCCGAGCTTCTCGGAGTGTCGGGCACTGAGGCGTTCGGTTTCGATCAGGAAGGAGCCTTGCGGGATTTCGGCATGACTGAAAATGCCCGTACTCAAGTCGGCGAGAATAAGGTTCAAAGAGCGGTCCCTCTCTGCCTTGGAGATTTCTTTTCGGAAGACGCGCAGGCGCAGCGCATTGCGGAATTCGACCTGATTGAGCCACGAAAAGCAAATCGGCTCGCACTGCTTCTCCATCCGATCAACTGCGCGGTCGGTGTTGGCATCCGGCGCATACAGCGAGCAAATAAAACCCGTGTCCGCGTAGTCATTCATCGCTCGCCGCGCTCCTCCGCGAGCCGTTCCGTAGCCGTCTTCTCCAAAACGCGGTCACCGTAGATCGCTCGCAGCCTGTTCCTAAAATCAGGACGGGGCCTTGATTTGTTCTTTGATTCGAGCGGCTTTAAAACCGCGACCCCTTTGTCGCGGCGGCGGATCTCGACAGATTCGCCCATGGCGACACGTTCCATGAGCGCGGAGGTATCGTGTTTGAGGCTGCGTATGTTGACAGATTCCATTGTAACTCATTTTTGTATCACATTGGAATTTTGTCAACAGGGATCC
>CAYVUQ010000245.1:0-3014 GCA_964454915.1 uncultured Puniceicoccaceae bacterium | reverse complement strand
GAACACCTGTGGCCGTCTGTTCTCGTGGGTGTGGTTTCCGCCATTCTCTGGGCCGGCCGGATCGTGTTGGTGCACCACCGCATGAGGTCTTACGGGGGCGATTCCGTCATGTTCTGGAATCTCGTTGTGGTCGGAGTGCTCCTGCTCCCGACCCTCTTCCTCGACGCGCTTCCCCCGGCATGGTCCCTCGAAACCATCGGAAAGGTTCTCTTTCTGGGCGTTTTCGTAACCGGCTTCTGCCATACTCTTCTCCTGGCCAGTCTGCGCCATATCTCCGCCACCCTGCTCGGACAGATCGGGCCGATCCAGATCGTCGCGGCAGCCATCGCCGGGTGGCTCTTCGTGGGCGAGGTTATCACGGAACGTGTGCTGTGGGGCGGACTGGTGGTGAGCCTTGCGGGCTTTGCGGCTTCGTGGACGCACCGCAAGCGGTGATGTCCCCACCGTTGCGATTCGCCCGGACCGCAAGATGCTCTTTCCGCCTTGGCACTGCCGTTCGACCGGTGCTTGAATTCGTGTCTTTCATCCATGCCCGGGCGGAATCGTATCGCGAACTCAATCATCATGACACAAAATCTGCTCTCCCGTTTTCACACCCCTCCCTCCGACTGCCGTCCGGCCATCCAGTGGTCCTGGAACGGCGCGGTCAACGACGACGGTATCCATGAGGGTCTTTGCGATTTCCAGGCCAGGGGAATCGGCGGTTTTTTCATGCACGCGCGGCCGGGACTGGAGCTCGGCTACCTTTCCGGCGAATGGTTTCGTCTGTGGGACACGGCGGCTACTGGCTGTGCGGAGCGAGGGATGTTCTGGCATATCTACGACGAATACACCTGCCCGGGCGGTCATGCTGGCGGCCATGTGGTGGCCGACGCTTCCCATGTGGCCGGACGCGAATTGCGCATTCAGGAATCCCGCCATCGGAAAGTCGCGCGGAAATCGGATATGCTCCTCGGGTGGTTCGATGCGGACGGAAAACAATCGACTCCCCCGACCGACAACGAATGGAAGATTGCGGTGCTCCTGACCCCACTGGCCGGAAACCCGGCCAAAGGCGGCTTTCCCATGCCGGACCTGACCCATCCCGACGCGGTCAGGGCGTTTATCCGCAGTACCCACGACCGCTACCGGGAGACATCCGGAAGGCATTTCGGAAAAACCGTGCGCTACTGCTTTTGCGACGAGCCCTCTCTCTACCATTCAACCGATGGGTTGACGCTCAGCCCGGTCATCCTGAGGGCCTTCGAGCAAGAACACCGGTATCGTCTTGAGGACCGACTGGAAGCCTTCTGCTTTGGCCACCAGGGTTCCGCGGAGGTTCGCTACGACTATTGGAAGACCATGCGCCGCTTGTTCGACGAAAACTTCTTCCGCAAACTTTTCGATTGGAGCACGGAGAACAGCCTCGGCTTCACCGGTCACGTCATGGAAAACCAATGGCCGAGCCCGATGGCCAATCCCGACTGCATGGCCACCTACCGCTGGATGCACGCTCCGGGGAACGAACTCCTGGGCTTCCAGTTCGTGCGGACCCGTATGCGTGCCAACTCCCTTTACTTCCTCAACCTGAAGGAACTCTCGTCCGCCGCCGCACAACTGGGGCGGGACCGCGAGATCATGGTTGAATCGTCGGGGGCGGATGGATACGGAGCGTCCTTCGCGCTCTTCAAGACCTGCGAGGACTTTCTGCTGTCCTTCGGAGTGAGTATCATGGACCCGCACCTCAGCCACTGGACATTGGCGGGATCCCGCAAGTATGACTGGGCGCAGACGCTTTCTCCGCACAGTCCGTGGTGGGAGTGCTACAAAACGCACGCAGACCATGTCGCAAGGGTCGTGGCCCTGCAGCGCGAGGGCACGAAGCGCAACCGGGTGCTGGTCCTCCACCCCACCCTGACCGGCTGGCTGGACGGCAGACCAAACGACGGCGCATGGAAGTCGTCCGGGGAGGTCTCCAAAGAGGAATTGGGAGCGACGACGGAGGAGTTCTATCTCGATCTCCACGCGGGTCAGATCGACTTCGACCTCGGCGATGAGATTCTGCTCGCAGATCTTGAATCGGCAGCGAGCGAGGACGGCTTCCGTGTCGGGGAAAGGACCTACGAGGCACTGGTCGTGCCGCCGATCATGAGAACATGGACCGAGGACACCTTGCGTCTTGTCACGAAATGGCTGGAGTGTGGCGGCACCGTCTTCGCGGTGGGCGAAGCACCCGCCCGGATCGAAGGGCGCGTGGACCCTCGTCCGGCAGAGCTTGCCGCCCGGTTTCCGGAAAACTGGCGGTCGTTCGGGGACACCGCCACTCTGGTCGGGGAAGTCCGCCGCGCGGTTCCGCCACGGCTCTCGGCACCGGACGGTGCCGCCCTGCCCATCGATCTCGTCTGGAGGCGCACGGAGCTCCCGGATGGGGCCGGAGTGCTTTGGTTTTTCTGCTCACCCTGGGAGACGGGACTCAAGGCCAGGGTGAAGATCGCGGGGTCAAAGGCGATTGAACTGGATACGGCGTCGGGCGACCTCTTCGAACCCGGTCCCGAATGCGAAAGCAAAGGGGAAAGCGGACTCGTCTTCGATCTTGATCTGCCACCGCGCGGCCATCGGTTCTACCTCGTCGATGGGCAAAACGTTTCCGGGATGAAGTCCGCTCCGGCCCCGACGCCACTCGTCGAAGCCGACGCTCTGGAACTTGTCTCAGTGGAACGCTCCGAGCCCAACCTGATGCTTCTGGACTATTGCCGCCTCGCCGAGCCGGGACGCACCGGGGAATTCGGACCGGCACAAGTGACGATCAAGGCGGACGCCGAGAACTGGAACCGGCACGGATTCGCAGGCAATCCCTGGCAGATGGGTCATCAGTTCAAACGGAACTGGCAGGAGTATCCCTTCCCCTCGGAGCCAGGATGCGTCGTGGCCTACGATTTCACCGTCGATACGGACGGCATCGATACCGATTCTCTGGAGATCGTCGTCGAGCGGCCGTGGCTCTACGAGATTTCTTTGAACGGCGATAATCTTCC
>CAYVUQ010000244.1:0-3041 GCA_964454915.1 uncultured Puniceicoccaceae bacterium | reverse complement strand
GGCCGAGTCCGACCTCGAGAACCCGGACACCGGGATGTTCACGGCCTCCGCGGGATCGACTTCGTCGCTGGTCCACCATGTCAACCATCTCCGCGCCCACGGTGCCGAAAGGTCGCAGCCCAAAGCCATCGTGGCCTCCATCGCCGGAACGTTGAACTTCAACCTGGCCAGCCGCTTCAAGATCAGGGGGGCCACCTGCGGGTTTGTCTCCGCCTGTGCTTCTTCGGGCCACGCCCTGGCCGCCGCTTTCGAGGAAATCGCTTCGGGACGGCAGCGCCGGATGGTGGTGGTCGGCGCGGAGGACGGAAACTCCGACTGTGTCCTTCCTTTTGCGGCGATGCGCGCCCTTTCTCTCAACCCCGATCCGGCGACGGCCTCGCGCCCGTTCGACAGGCACCACGATGGGTTCGTCGGAACCGGCGGCGGCGTGGCCATGATTCTCGAATCGGAGGACTGCGCCAGTGCCCGCGACGCAGCGATCTACGCTCGCCTCTCGGGCTACGGGCAAGCTTCGGATGGCTATTCGGCGGTTCTGCCGCAACCGGACGGCGACGGTCTTGCCCGGGCCATGGAACTGGCACTGCGCCGGGCGGGGGTCGAGGGTGAATCCATCGACTACATCAACGCCCACGCACCTTCGACTCCCATGGGCGACATCGCCGAGATCAAGGCACTGCGAAATGTGTTCTGCGAAAAGGACCTCCATCCGGCGGTGAGCAGCACAAAGTCGCTGACAGGGCACGCCCTCTCCATGGCCAGTATCCTCGAGGCGGGCATCTGCTGTCTGGCACTGCGGGACGGATTCGTTCCGGGGTCCGCAAATTTTGAGGAGCCGGAGGAAGGTGCCGAGGACCTGAACATCGTGACCGAGACCCGTGAGATGCCCATCCGGCGTCTCCTGAGCAACAGCAGCGGTTTTGGCGGTGCGAACGTGAGTCTGGTGTTCGAGAAGATGTAGAACGGATATCAGTCTTCCTCGAGCAGGGATGAAAGCACTTCCCAATCCATGACCGATTCGGCCCGGCCTTCGAACAGGTCGCCCAGGAGAGATCGTTTCGCCTCTTGCATCTGGATCACCTTTTCCTCAACGGTTCCCGCTCCGATGAGTTGGATCGTCTGTACACGGCGGGTCTGGCCGATCCGGTGGGCGCGGTCGGTGGCCTGGGCCTCGACCGCCGGATTCCACCAGGGATCGTAGTGAACGACGGTGTCGGCACCTGTCAGGTTCAATCCGGTCCCCCCGGCTTTGAGGGAGAGCAGAAAGACCGCAATCGAGGGATCGCCGTTGAACCGGTCAACCAGCTCCTGTCGGTCGCGGGTGGCCCCATCCAGATAACAGTAGGGGACCCCTTCTTCCTCGAAATCCCGTCGCAACCAGCCGAGGGTCCTGGTGAATTGGGAGAAGACCAACAGGCGGCTCCCGCCTTCCTGCGCTTCGGCGAGCAGTTCGAGCAGCCCTTCGGCCTTCGAGGAGCTTGAGCGGGGTAGTTTCGGATTCAGGATGCGCGGCTCGGCGGTCGCCTGGCGCAAGCGAAGGAGTTCGGTCCATATCTCGGCTGTTGCACGCGGCAAACGAGATCCGGCGGACCGAAGTTGGAACAGACGCTGTTCGGTTCGCTCACGGATTGATCGATAGAGTGTCTGTTGATCGGGCGTCAGAGCGACGAAGCGCCGACTCTCCCACTTTTCGGGAAGATCGGGGAGGACTTCCGCCTTGGTCCTCCGCAGGAGGTAGGGCTTCACTTTTGAAAGAACCTCATCCGCCTCTCGGGCTGTCGGGGTACCGCGCTTCCCGCCGAATAGACCCGGCAGGGCGAAGCGACCAATCCCCACGAGATCGGTGGCCGAATTCTCGACCGGGGTGCCCGTGAGCGCGAAGCGGGAGCGGGCGTTCAGAGCCGCCATCACCCGGGCTGTTTCGGTGGCCGGATTCTTGAAATTCTGTGCCTCGTCCGCTACGATCACGGTGAACCGGGCCTTTAGAAACAGGGCGCGGTCCGCCCGCACGGTGCCGTAGGAGGTCACCACAAGATCGGCACCGTTCAGTGCGGCGAAGTCCATGTCCCGCCTCTGGCCGTGGTACGCGTGGGTGCGCAGGTGCGGTGTAAACTCCGCAGCCTCGTGGACCCAGTTGGCCACGAGCGATGCCGGACACACAACCAGGGAGGGGTGCACTTCCTTTTCGAGGGCACCGAGGAGGGCGAGGCTCTGGACGGTTTTTCCCAGGCCCATTTCGTCGGCCAGGATGCCGCCCAGACTCTCCCGTTGGAGATTCCAGAACCAACCGGCTCCCACGCGCTGATAGGGCCGGAGCCGGGAGCCAAGGCTGCTGTGGAGATGGGGCAGTTCCATGGCATTTGGATCCCGAAGACGAGAGACACTCTCCGACCACGCCGCCGGTGAAACCGTTTCGCTCTCCCAGTCTTTGAGCCAATCATCGACAGCTGCGAGGGTTTCCTTTCGCAGGCGGATTCTTCCGTTCGTTTCGTCGCCGCAGGAGCGCAGCTTGCTTTTCAGATTTCTCACCCTTTCCACCTCTGCACTCGGAACAAGGTAGATACGGCCATCCCTCTCAATCTGCCCAACCCCCCGGTTCAGCGCATCCGCTACCTCATCCTCAGACACACCATCCCAGTCCACGCGAACAGAGAAAACACTTTCCTCCATGCCCAGCTTTTCAATGCGCACGGACGGAGTCAGCGGGACGATGGCCGCAGTGCGCTTCCTGAAGTTCGGTGTGGGATGCAGGTCCCATTCCGACTCAAGAATAGGTCCGTGCGCAGCCAGAAAATCCAGCACCTTCTCCCTGTTCCGCAACCACCATTTGCCATTGGACGGTTCGAGCTTGAAACGTTCCGCAATGACGACCTCGCGCACGTTTCCATGGGCGGGGTGATCCTTGGACGGGAGACCGATCGCCAGATAGTGTTCCGAGCCGTCGATCATGCCCGGGATCCCTTCGGAGTCTTCGCGGACCCGCGTTTTTCGCGGCGACTTCGGGGGCACCTTCCCCGTCGCAGTCCTTGCGGACTGTGCACGGG
>CAYVUQ010000243.1:2078-3049 GCA_964454915.1 uncultured Puniceicoccaceae bacterium | reverse complement strand
CGGTGGTCTCCGAATCGGGGGTCCATTCGTTGCCCTTCCAGTCGATCAGGTGCGCCGGCGGCTCGTCGGTCATGTCCTCCCACCAGACATCGCCGTCGTCGGTGAGGGCGCAGTTGGTGAAGATCGAATCGCGGGCGCAGGAGGACATGGCGTTCGGGTTGGTCTTGTCGGACGTACCGGGTGCCACGCCGAAGAAACCGGTCTCCGGATTAATCGCGCGCAGCTCGCCCTTTTCGTCGGGCTTGATCCAGGCAATGTCGTCGCCGACGGTGGAGACCTCCCAGCCCTCCTTCTGGAAGGGCTTCGGCGGAATCAGCATGGCGAAATTGGTCTTGCCGCAGGCACTGGGGAAGGCGGCACCGATGTAGGTCCGGCGGCCCTGGGGCTCCTTGACCCCGAGGATGAGCATGTGCTCGGCCATCCAGCCCTCCTCGCGGGCCATATTGGAGGCGATCCGCAGGGCGAAGCATTTTTTGCCGAGAAGGGCGTTGCCGCCGTAGCCCGAGCCGATGGAGAGGATCAAACGCTCCTGCGGGAAATGGGCGATGTAGGTGTTTTCCGGATCGCAGGGCCAGAGCGGGCCGGTCTCGCCGTCCTTGAGGGGAACCTTGACCGAGTGGACACACTTCACGAAGTCATCGCCGTCGCCGACGATGTCCCAGACCTTGTCGCTGACCCGGGTCATGATGTGCATGTTGCAAACGACGTAGGGGGAGTCGGTCAGCTCAATCCCGATCCGGGCGATGTTGGAGCCGAGGGGGCCCATGGAGAAAGGAATCACGTAGAGGGTGCGACCCTTCATGCAGCCCTCGGCCAGACCGTTGATTTTGGCCTTCATCTCGTCGGGGTCCATCCAGTTGTTGGTCGGGCCGACGTCTTCGGGCGAGACACCGCAGATGAACGTGCGGCTTTCGACGCGGGCGACATCCTTGGGATCGGAACGGAAAAGGAAGCTGTTCGGACGCTTCTCC
>CAYVUQ010000243.1:0-2068 GCA_964454915.1 uncultured Puniceicoccaceae bacterium | reverse complement strand
CGCTTCTCCTCGTTCAGCTTGATGGCCGCACCGGCTTCGACCATCCCGCTCATGAGGGTGTCGAATTCCTGCTTCGATCCATCGCACCAGTGAACGTCCTTCGGCTGGCAAAGGCGTTCGATGCCCTCGACGAAGCGGCGGACGTGTTTATTTTCACAGGGGAGTTTTGTTTCAGTGCTCATTAAAAGTGGCTAATACTGCCCCCGTTTCTGTCATTAGGTCTGCTTACGTCAAAACTTTTTTTTCGAATTGACGATTTTTTTTGGAACCGGGTCGAAACCGCTCTTTCCCCAGGGATGGCAGCGGCCAATCCGGCGCAACGCGAGCCAGCTTCCGCGCCACGGACCGTGCTCCCGGAGGGCCTCCCGCGCATACTCGGAGCAGGTGGGCGTGAACCGGCAGGCCCCCCTCACGCCGAATGCGGCGAGGACGGGAGAGACCCCATACCGGTAGAAACCGAAAAGCAGACGAAACAGGATATCCACGAACCGACTCGCCATCAGCGACCGAGCGTATCCTTGCCCATTTCCTCGATACGGAACTCCTCGGCGGTGGCTTCCTTCTTGATCCGCCCGTCCTCGATCCAGACGACCCTTTGCGAATTCCGCAGCATCTTGGGGTCGTGGGTGGAACAGACGACCGTGACCCCGTCTTCGGAATTCAGCCGCTTGAGAATCTCGATGACCTCCAGGCCCGTCTTCGTATCGAGGTTGCCGGTAGGCTCGTCGGCGAGCACAACAGCCGGGCGGTTGACCAGTGCCCGGGCGATGGCCACCCTCTGCTGCTGCCCGCCGGAAAGCTCCGCCGGCTTGTGGTCGAGGCGGTGGCCGAGACCCACGCGCTCGAGTATCCCGGTGGCTCGCTCGTTGGCCTCCTGCCGCCCCACTCCCTCGAAAACGGCCGGAAGAGCCACGTTCTGCAAAGCGGTCATGACCGGGATCAGGTTGAACGTCTGGAAGATGTAGCCGATCTTGTGATTGCGGAACCAGGCCTGCTGCGGCTCGCTCAGCGCGAAGACGCTGTTTCCCTCGAAAAACACTTTCCCCTCGGTCGGCACGTCCAGTGCTCCGATCTGGTTAAACAGCGTCGATTTGCCGGAACCGGACGGTCCCATAATCGACAGGAATTCGCCACGGGAAATCTTCAGGTCGATCCCCTTCAGTGCCCACAGCTCCTCCTCGGCTCGTTTGAAGAGCTTCTTCACGTTCTGGACTTCGATCAACGGCTGCATGGGAGGTAAAGATCAATTGGACTGGCGCTCTTCGGCACCGACCTTACGGCGGCGGTGACTCAGGTCGAGATAAAGAAGTTGTCGGCGGGTCAGGGTCATGGTGTAGGTGACGACGGCATGGCGGCATTCGTCCTTGTCCCAACCGTGCCGGTCGCGGAGGAGCTTTTCGATCCGCCCGAGATCGCGCCGTCCGTCGCAAAGCTCCCAGAACTCGCGCCCGACGGGGTCCAGGTCGAACTGCCGGAAACGCTTCCATCCGGTCCCCCGCTCGATCACTTTGGCGAGGGGATTGCGGGCGGCCAGTTTCAGGCGGAGGTAGAGCTTGCCGGTCTCGGGGTCCTCTTTCGCTTCGGCCCCCGGGGAGTGGCGCGGGACGGCACGCAGGGCCTCGCCGGTCACCTCGCGGGGGACCTGCGGGGTCTTCGATCTTTTCTTCAGGAAACGGAACATGGCGGACCTCAATGGTCGAACTCCCTGGTCGAAAAGTCGATCTCATCCGGCCGCGCCGCCTTGGTGATGCGCCCGTCCTCGATCCAGAGAATCCGGTCCGACTGCTGGAGCATTTTCAGGTCGTGGGTTGCCGAGATAATGGTCACCCCCAGCTCTTCCTTCAAGCGGGCGAGCAAATCGATCATTTCCTGACCGGTGGCCTGGTCCAGATTGGCGGTGGGTTCGTCGGCCAGAACGATCTCCGGTTCGTTCGCGAGGGCGCGTGCGATGGCCACACGCTGTTGCTGCCCGCCGGAGAGTTCCGCCGGCTTGTGGAGGATGCGGTGCCCGAGACCGACCTGCCTGAGGATGCGCACGCCGCGCTCGCGGGCTTGCTCGGCCTCCAGC
>CAYVUQ010000242.1:0-3077 GCA_964454915.1 uncultured Puniceicoccaceae bacterium | reverse complement strand
GCTCTGGAACGCATGAACCGGCTCATCGAAACGACGGATTTCGAAAAGCCGGACCTCTCCGCATGGACGGCCAAGCTCGCGCAATGGAAAAAGGACCATCCGTTTATCTACAAGGAGAATCCCCATATCCTCCCGCAAGAGGCCATCCAGGTTCTCTACGAGGAAACAAAAGGCGAGGCCATCATCTCGACCGGCGTGGGCCAGCACCAAATGTGGGCCGCCCAGTTCTACCGCTTCAAGGAACCGCGCACCTATCTCAGCTCGTTGGGCCTGGGCACGATGGGCTTCGGGTATCCGGCCGCTCTCGGTGCCAAGACCGCCTTTCCGGACAAGGAGGTCATCGATATCGACGGCGATGGCTCCTTCCTGATGAACGTCCAGGAACTTGCCACCGCCAAAATCGAGAAGATTCACGCCAAGTGCCTCCTGCTCAATAACCAGCACCTGGGCATGGTTGTGCAGTGGGAGGACCGCTTCTACGAAGGCTGCCGCGGGCAAACCATCCTGGGCGACCCCGACAATATCGGGAGCCCGGAGAACATCGACGGACTCTATCCCGATTTCGTGAAGATCGCCGAGGGCTTTGGAGTCAAGGCCCGCCGGGTCATCCGCAAGGAAGAGCTGCGCGAGGCGATCCAGGAGATGCTGGAGCACGACGGACCCTACGTCCTCGACGTGATCGTCCCCTACTCCGAACACGTGCTCCCAATGATCCCCCAGGGCAAGTCGGCGAAAGAAATCCTCACCGAGTGAAACCGTCCCGAACGGATAGCACCGCATCCCCGGCTGCCCGGCTCCCGGCCGGATGCTGTGTGCTGTTCCTGTGCGGTCTTCTGGCCGCTGGAGGACTCTACGGACAAAGCTTCGTCCTCGGGATCGATGTCGATGACCCCCCGGAAGGCGTTTTCTTCGAGGAATGGTCCGAAATGTTTCTGAACGGCAACAAGATCGGATACAGCCACTCGTCCCTGGAAAGACGCGGCGACACCATCGTGACCCTCACGACGACGAATCTCCTGATGGGGAGGGGCGAGACCTTGCTGCAATCCACCACCGTATCCGAAACCCGCGAGGCCATCGACGGCTCCCCCCGCTCCATCACTGTGGTCGAAACCGTAGGTGAGCGGACCGAAACCCGCCGCGTCCGGTTCACGGGGGACGGTGCCGTGGTCACTACCACGGCGGGCGGTCGCACCTGGGACCACGAGGTCTCCCTGGAGCCAGGCTTCGTGGTCAGCTGGGGCTTTGTCCGGGAACTCGAAGCCCTCGGCGAACCGGAAACCGGCGACAGGATTGTCTCCCGTCTGTTCTCCCCGGACATCACCGTGAACCAGGCACTACCCGTCACCACCGTGTTCGGCCCGGAGGAGATGGTCGCCTTCCGGGGCACACCCATGCGGGCCCGTCGCATCGAACAGACGATCCAGGTCGGTTTTCTCCCCTTGAGCGTAACTCTCCGGGTGGATTCCGGGGGCCGCCTGCTCCGGGGCAGTATCCCGGTCGGCGGGATGGACATCGAGGTTATCGGCGCGACAGAGGAACAAGCCACTGCCGACTTCCAAAGCACCGACCTGTTCTCCTCGACGCTGATTCCCCTCGACCGGGAGATACCCTTCGGCGCGGAATCCGTCGTCTATGAGATGGTCGTTGCCGGAGAGACTGACATCGACGTCCCCGATTCTAGCAATCAACACGTCACTCGTAGCGGGCGAGGTGCGGAGCAGCAGACACCCGACACGGAAAACCAGTGGACCGTCCGGGTCCGGCGCGGCACCCTTCCCTCGCAGGCGGGAGACCTTTCCGCGGCCGACCCGGTCTATCTCGAAGCCTCGTCCCTCGTGGATTTCCACGACCCGCTGATCCGGGAGCTTCTCCCCGAAGGAATCAACGAAATGGACTTCGGCGAAAAAGTGCGGACTTTGGTCCGGGTCACCGACGAAGGCATCGCTGAAAAGACGATGGACATCGGCTTCGCCAGTGCCTCCGAAACCGCACGAACCCGCTCCGGCGACTGCACGGAACACGCTCTCCTCCTCGCCGCTCTGGCCCGCGCCGCAGGCGTCCCGGCCCGGGGTGCTTCGGGGCTGGTGGGCTTCTCCGAGGAAAACGGAGACCCCATGATGGGCTACCACATGTGGACCCAGGTATGGGACGGAAGGCAATGGCTCGATATCGATGCCGCCTTCGGCGAGGCCGAGACATCCCCCGTGCGCATCCTCCTCGACACCAGCGACCTCTCCGATCCGGATTTCCTGGAGGAGGCACTCGTCATCGCCGAACTCATCGGTCGCACGCAGGTGAGGATCACCGCCGTCAACGAAGGCACCAAAACCCCGTAGAGCCGCCGGGCAGCTCAATCTTCGTGCGTCTCGCGCGGGATGCGGTTGTCGGTCCGCACCAGCAGGACCGGCTCCTTGGTCTTCACCCAGGCACCCTGTTCCTTGAAGAATCGGGCGGTAACCGTTTCGCAGGCCTCGCCCACCGTTTCCACGGGAAAACGACGCCCTTTCGGCGACGCGTTGAACTCGTAGGCCGCACGGAAGATTTTCTCAGCCGCCAGAGACGGACTTTCCTCCTCCGGAATTTGCAAGACCCATCCGGTCAGGTCCAGGCCAGCCATCTTGCCCTCCGGGTCCGAAACCAGCACCGCAAATTGCTTCTTCACTGCGGGTGCCTTCGGCTCCTCCTCCTTCTCCAGCTCCCGGGCGATATCCTCCATGATCTGGCTGACCTGCCGCACATCCAGATCGTTGCGCTGCAATACACGTTTCAAGGTATCCAATTCGACTTTTCGTCCTGCCATTCCGCCAACAATCCCGAGCAGCCGACACGAGTCAAGACCTCAACGGGGTGACTTCTTGGGCATTGAACGCGACCGCGCATTCCTCTTTGCTGGAGGATTCCATGTTCACGCGCGACGCCAGGCACCGTTACTCGGAGAGAGCCCTACTCCTGTGGCACCGGAACCTGCTCCGTGAATGGGAACACCACTTTTCCCCCGAATCACTCGTCCGGGGCCGCCGCCTCTACCGGCGGAACCTTCTCACCGAGCTGGAACTCACGGAAACTTCCCTGAC
>CAYVUQ010000241.1:0-3084 GCA_964454915.1 uncultured Puniceicoccaceae bacterium | reverse complement strand
GCGTTGGCTCCTGGCTTCCTTCAAGCCACGGGTAGCTTCGATAACGATGTCGTATCTGCTGCTGGCAAGACTGGCTACGTGTTTGTGCTCGCTGATATTGTCGATTTTGCAAGTGCATCGTCTGCGACTGAATTTGCAGTTCTTAACGATTCCTCTTGGAATGTGATTCCAACTGGAAGTTTGGCCGGGGACTCTTGGAATGTGAGAAGTCTATCTACCGTCGATAATGTCGTTTTTGGTAGTCAGACCGATGGTGGTGGTTTTGGTTCCGGTGCCAGCTACCAAACCAACGTAGTCCCCGAACCCTCCGTTTTCGCCTTCGTCGCTGGAGTTCTTGGATTGGGGCTTGTGCTCATCCGCCGACGCCGTTGAATTTGTTTTTCTCCCTCCCAACCTGGAAAGCGTTCGGACCTTCGGGTCCGGGCGCTTTCCTCTTTTAAACCATGGCCGACGCATCATCGGAAGACCACCACAAAGCGCATCCGCGCATCGTTACCCGCAAGCGCAAGACGGTTTTCGTGATCGCCCGCGAGGGTGCCCCCGCCGCCGCCCCTTCCGCTCCCGAAGCACCAGAGGAGCCAGAGGATGCACTGGAGGAGACCGAGGTCGAAACCCATGCGGCCACGGAAGAGATTGAGGAAACCGAATCCGCCCCAACCCCGGCCCCGGAAGAACCAGAACCCGAGCCCGAACCGGCCCTGCAGTTCTACGACCAGTCGTCATTGTCCCGCCAATACCGCCTGGTCGGAGAAGAGGTCGCCTGAGGCCGATCAATTTCCCCGTGATTTCCGTAGCATCGGCTGTACAGGCCGATGACAAGCCCCCACGGAAGCGTTCGACGGGTGTGATTTTGATTGATGCAGTAGTCGGGCGGATTCTATCCCCCGACCGCGCGAGGAGGAGTGCCTTTGGTCAAACGGGACAACCCGTCCGATTGCGGCGGAACCGCCATTTTTTCATCGCCGTTCTTCTGGAAATGTCTTTGCCTTGCCCACAAATCCTGTTTTCCAAATCGCCATGAATATTCCTCCGTTTGTCACCCAGTTTTTATTCCTTCTCGCCGCAGCGATGGGCGTCTACGTGATCGTGCTTCTGCGCCGCGGTTCCGAGCGCTTCCGCAGCGGCGGAGCACTGCCAGCCTTTGGGGTGCTGGCAGGCGGTGGGGTTCTGTTCTTCCTTCTCCTGTTTGGAATGACACAGGAGACAGTCTCTCTTTTTGCTTATCTTGCATGGGCCGGTCTTCTGGCCGGATGGGGCTTCGCACAGGGCAAGGCGGACGCGCCCGAAACCCTCTCACCGGTCTTCTGGTACTCCTGTTTCGGTGCGGCGGCCTGTTTCGTCCTGCTGGCCCTTGGTGTCGTTCTCCCCGCTGCCGCCGGGGCGGGTGTACTCTTTCTGGGCACCCTTTTCGGAGTCATAACGGCGTGGATGTTCGCCGCGAGCGGTATCCGTGGTTCCCGTTTCGCCTTCGCAGCCATCCCCGCCGCCGTTTCCGGTCTGGCCCTCCTGCTCCTGCAGCCGGAGTTCGCCAGTCTGGTCCTCGCCGTAAGCTGGCTGCTGGCCGCGCCCGCCGCCGGCCTCGCTCCCGCACGGCGAAAGGAGAAAAGAGAGGAGGAACACGTCCAGGTGCCCACCCACGGTCCGGATTGGAAGCCGACCATCATCCTGGACGATTACGAGGACGAAGAAGAAGAAGAAGAGGAGGTGGTTGTCGTCCGCCGC
Source organism: uncultured Puniceicoccaceae bacterium (assembly GCA_964454915.1). GTDB lineage: Bacteria > Verrucomicrobiota > Verrucomicrobiia > Opitutales > Puniceicoccaceae > Puniceicoccus. The sequence continues at coordinate 1,362 of CAYVUQ010000241.1, read as the reverse complement.
ACGTCCGACACTCCGCCCCCGGCGAAAAAGGCAGCAGCGACGAAAGAGTCCGCCGGGGAATCGCCTCCCCCAAAGGCACCAGCCGCCAGGAAGGAGCCAGCCAGACCAAAGCCTTCCGAAAAGAACCCGGATGCTGGATTGGCCACCGAACCCGGTCGCCGTTCGGATGTGAAGATCGACCCCTGGACCGGTGCCGCGATCAAGGACGACGATAAGAAATAGATGTCGGTCGGGCAATCAGCCCAGCCTTCATGCGCCTGAGCGGCGGATCCCGCTTTCTCTTTCCTCCAAACCCTGAATTGGGGCTTGAGAAGGTCGATTCTTTCGCCGATTGTCTCCCCCGATGTTGGAGATGGACGATCTTTTGGGAAGCTCCACCGGCTGTTTGCAGCCGGGGATGGGGATCGGTGACTTTACCGTCATGGAGTTTCTCGGCTCGGGTGCCCTCGGAGAGACCTACCTGGCCGGAGATGCCGAGGGTTCCGAGAACACCGTGATCCGCTTGCTGTCCTTTCAGAAAAACACGCCAAAGGCTTTAAAGAAGCCGGTTGCCGCATTGCGCGACGCCCTCACCGGCGTGGCCAACCGGCACGTGCTGCACCTTCGTGACACCGAAATCGACGATTACTTTTTCTGGGCGGCCTTCCGCCGCTCGGACCGGGTGCCGCTCTCGTTTCTCATGCGCGAGCGTTTCGCCGCCGGAGAGGGACCTCTGGGTGAGGCGGAAGTCCGGAGGGTGGTCTTCCAGGTGCTTCTCGGTTTGCATGCTTTGCATTCGGCCGGAGTGGTCCACGGCGGGATCAAACCAGCGCATTGTTTTGTGGACGAGGAGTTCAGGACGGAGATTGCGGATGCCGGGCTGATGCCCCTGGTCGGCTTCCCGGGCCATTTCGGTCGGAGCGGAAACGACGAGGAGTCGTCGTCGGATATCCCCGGCTTCACTCCCAATCCCGTTTCGATGGTCGAGACCACGGTTTTTGCCGCTCCCGAGACTACGTATCTGTCCAGGCAGAGCGTGGCGGGCGATCTCTATTCTACGGCCTACCTCACGTGGTATCTTCTGACCGGGTATATCCGTGCAGGTGCCTCATTGTTTCAGGTGCTGACTGACGAGCAGCGGGAGACCTGGGGGCCGTGGATTCTGCGTGCCATGGCCTTCCAGCCGGAAGAGCGCTTCGGCGACGCCGAGGAAATGCTCGCCGCCATGCCCGGTGTGGAAGCCGTTTGAGGGCGTCAGTTTTTTCTTGCCATCCCTCAGTCACCGCCCATTGTCACCTCCCTCATGGGCCTGACTAGCTCAATTGGTAGAGCAGTTGACTCTTAATCAATTGGTTCGGGGTTCGAGTCCCCGGTCAGGTACCA
>CAYVUQ010000240.1:0-3089 GCA_964454915.1 uncultured Puniceicoccaceae bacterium | reverse complement strand
GTGCTCGAGTCGGCGATTCGCTCCGTGCACAGCCAGGCCCCTCCCGTGCCAATGATTCTGCGGGAACCGTTTCCAAACGAGACTCTCCTCGTCTAGAGCGCACTGCCCGTCCGTATCCTGCATGGCCGAAGAGACCGTGTGATCCCGGTGTCCCACGCCCACGCTCTGGCCCGTGCGGGGGGAGAACGGGCCACGCTGCATCTATTCCCGGACGGGGGCCACAACGATCTCCGCTTCGTCGGTGGCGATGTCATGGAATCGATTCTGGCCGGGTTCCACCCGACCGCCGGGAAAGATTGACCCTCCGGCAAAACCTTCCGAAAAAGGACACTCGCACTTTCCTGTAACCCAAAAACACAACACACAATGAGTAGCAAAACTCCCATCCGCGTCGCAGTGACCGGAGCAGCCGGCCAGATCGGCTATTCGCTCCTGTTCCGTATCGCCTCTGGCGCCATGTTCGGCCCCGACCAACCGGTCGCCCTCAATCTCATCGAGATCGAGCCCGCCATGGGTGCTCTCGAAGGAGTGATGATGGAGCTGGACGACTGCGCCTTCCCGCTCCTCGCCGATGTCAAGGGATCCGCCGATCTCGACGAAGGCTTCAAGGACGTCAACTGGGCACTCCTGGTCGGGAGCGTCCCCCGCAAGGCGGGCATGGAGCGTGGCGATCTGCTGGGCATTAACGGCAAAATCTTCACCGGCCAGGGCCAGGCCATCGAAAAGAATGCAGCCTCCGATGTGCGCGTCCTGGTCGTCGGAAACCCCTGCAACACAAACTGCCTGATCGCGATGAACAACGCCAAAGGCATCCCGCAGGACCGTTGGTTCGCCATGACCCGTCTCGACGAAAACCGGGCCATCACCCAGCTCGCCGGCAAGGCGGGGGTGCACTCGACGGCGGTCAGCAACATGACCATCTGGGGCAACCACTCGGCGACCCAGTATCCGGATTTCTATAACGCCAAAATCAACGGCACGACCGCCGACCAACTGATCGGTGACGAGGGCTGGCTCAAGGACACCTTCATTCCAGTCGTCCAGCAACGCGGTGCGGCCATCATCAAGGCCCGTGGTGCTTCCTCCGCAGCGTCCGCCGCAAACGCGGTCGTCGATACCGTCCAGTCGTTGACGAACCCCACCGAGGCCGGAAACTGGCACAGCGTGGCCGTCTGCTCGGGTGGCGAATACGATACCGAGCCGGGCCTGATCACTTCCTTCCCCGTTGTCTCCGACGGCTCCTCCTGGAGCATCGTCGAGGGCGTGCCGGTGAATGAATTCAGCCGCTCCAGGATCGACGCGTCGGTGGCCGAGCTGGCTGGCGAGCGCGATATGGTCAAGGACCTCCTCTGAGGGGGCCCCGGTTCCCCCACGCCGGAAAACCGGACTTCCCCCCGCGATGCACGGCTGGCAGGAGAACCGCTTCTACGGAGATTTCGACCGGGAGACTCTTCCGGGGGGCAAGCGCCCCCCGGAGGACCACCGGTCCCCCTTCGCGATCGACCGCGACCGCGTCGTCTTCTCCTACGCCTTCCGGCGGCTCCAGTCGAAGACACAGGTCTTCCAGTCCGGCGAATTCGACTTCTACCGCACCCGGCTGACCCATTCCATGGAGGTGGCCCGCATCGGTCGCTCCATCTGCGAATTCCTCGCCTGCAGCTCCCCTCTGCTCGAGCGCGACTTCTTTCTGGACCCGGACCTCACCGAGGGGATCTGCCTCGCCCACGATCTGGGCCATCCCCCCTTCGGCCACATCGGCGAACGCAAGCTCAACGAGATGATGGCCTCCCACGGCGGATTCGAGGGCAACGGACAAACGCTGCGTATCCTCACCCGACTGATCTACGCCCGCGAAAAGGGCAGCGAGGGGATGAACCCCACCCGCGCCTTCCTCGACGGCGTGCTCAAATACAAACTTCTCTACCGTGAACGCCGCCGCGAGACCGGCGGTCACCCGGACAATCACTTCATTTACGACGACCAGGAGGGGGTGCGCGATTTCGCCCTTGGCTCGGGCCTGGTCCCGGGCGAGCTTGATTCCCTTGCGGATCTCAACCGCGTCCGCAGCATCGAATGTCAGGTCATGGACTGGGCCGACGACGCCGCCTACTCGCTCAACGACATCGTCGATGGCATCGAGGCACGCTACATCACCGGACAAACCATCGACCGCTGGGCGAGCGACGCCGAAAATCTGGGCGAACCCGACCACCGCATCCTCGACGATTTGAAGCGCTCCATCCGCGAGGGTTACTACGAACGCAAATTCAACGCCAAGGTCGGTGCCTTCATCAACGCCACGCGGATCGCCGAGTCCGACGGCCCCTTTTCCGACCGCACCAGTCGCTACCGTTTCCGGTTAGAGGTGGACCCGGCCTACCTCCGGGAGGCAGCACTCTACAAACGCCTGGCCCACGACCTGATCTTCCAGTCCACCACAATCCAGCAGATTGAATTCAAGGGCAGCCGCATCCTCAGAGACCTCTTCGAAGCGATGATGGATAACTACGCGGGCGATTCCAAATCACGCCGTCTCAAGCTGGTTCCCGAGACCGACCACCGCCTGTTCGTCGAGGCGGCGAGCGAAGACGAACGGGCGCGCCTGGTCTGCGATTTTCTTTCCGGCCTCACGGACGGCCAGGCGGTGCGCTACCACAAAAAGTGGTTCGACCCGGACTTCGCCTCCATCCTCGACATCAATTAGCCCGCGGATGGGCCTGCCGGTAGGCCTCGGTCAGACGACCGATGGTCGTGTGCGTGTAGATTTGGGTGGTGGAGAGACTGGCGTGCCCGAGCATCTCCTGCACGCTGCGCAGGTCGGCACCCTCGTCGAGAAGATGAGTCGCAAAGGAGTGCCGCAGCTTGTGGGGGGAAAGATCGGCGGGCAGGTCGGCCCGCGCGAGATAGCACTTCATCCGCTGTTGCGTCCATCGGGCCGAGATCGGCTTCCCGGACGGGTGAACCACAAGCGGACCGGTCTTCCACCCGTCGCGCCCGCCCAACCGCAAGTGCTGCCGCAGACAGAACAACGCCATCCTGCCGACGGGCACGTTCCGCTCCTTCCGACCCTTTCCGAGCACCCGCAGGAC
>CAYVUQ010000239.1:0-3108 GCA_964454915.1 uncultured Puniceicoccaceae bacterium | reverse complement strand
GAACGGTCCCGCGCTTCGGGTCGGGAACTCTTCCTGCCCGAGGAGAGGTGCTACGCCGACTTCCATGAAATGATGAAGGCGGAAGCGGCCCTGCCGTCGGGCGAACGCATGGATTTCGTGTCCATCGTCACCCCGAACCACCTCCATTTCCCGGTGGCCAAAGCCGCGCTCGAAGCGGGCTTTCCCGTGCTTTCGGACAAACCCGCGACCTTCAGTCTGGCGGAAGCCCGTGAGCTGGCCGCCCTGGTCGAGAAGAGCGGTCTCAAGTACGGTCTGACCCACAACTACACGGGCTACCCCATGGTCAAACAGGCGCGGGAGCTGGCACGCTCGGGGGAACTCGGCAAGATACGCAAGGTCGTCGTGGAGTATCCGCAGGGCTGGCTCGCGCTACCAATCGAACAGGAAGGACAGAAACAGGCTTCCTGGCGGACCGATCCCCAACGTTCCGGTGCGGCCGGGTGTATCGGCGACATCGGCACCCACGCCGAGAATCTCGCCGAGTACATCACGGGGCTGCGCATCAAGGAGCTGGCTGCCGACCTGACCCGGTTCGTGGACGGTCGCCTGCTCGATGACGACGGCAACGTCCTCCTCCGTTTCGAAGGCGGTGCCAAGGGCATCCTGCACGCCTCCCAGATTTCGGTGGGCGAGGAAAACGGCCTGAACATTCGAATCCACGGGGAAACCGGGGGCCTTGAGTGGCACCAGCAGGAGCCCAACACCCTGCTCGTTCACAAGCTCGGGGAGCCCACCCGCATTTTCCGCACCGGCAACGATTACGTCTGCGAAGCCGCTGCCGCCAACACCCGGACTCCTTTCGGGCACCCCGAGGGATATCTGGAGGCCTTCGCCAACGTTTACCGCAACTTCGCAGCCGATCTGGCCGCGACCCTTGGCGGGGAAGAGCCGCCCGCCCAGGCGACCGACTATCCCGGCATCGCAGACGGTGTACGCGGGATGGCCTTCATCGAGGCGGTTGTCAAAAGTGCCGAAAACAACGCCGCCTGGACGAGGCCGGAAGCCTGATCCGCAGGGCACGCAGCCACGGAGGAACGGGAATGGCGGCTACCTCCCCCGCCGTTTCGGATAGCGTCGCGGCTTGCGCCGTCGGCCCCTGGCACCGTCCGGCTCGGCCCCACCCTCCCTGAGGGTTTGAATCTGGTCGCGCAGGACCGCAGCCCGTTCGAACTCCAGGTCGAGCGAAGCCTGCTGCATCTCTTCCTCCAGTTCCGCGATCACCGCGGCCACTTCGTCCTGGCCGACCCCCTCCGCAACCTTCAGGGGCTCGTCTTCTTCCACGGCATCCGGGCGGTGCAGGCTGGTTTGATCGCGACGGCGGACACCCTTTGGGGTAATGCCGTGTTCGCGGTTGTAGGCGATCTGTTTCTCCCTGCGGTAGTTCGTCACCTCCAGAGCCCGCGTGAGGGACCCGGTCATCCGGTCCGCGTAGAGCACTACCCTGCCCTTTTCATGGCGGGCGGCGCGACCCGCCGTTTGCACCAGGCTTGTCTCGCTCCGCAGAAAACCTTCCTTGTCGGCGTCGAGGATGATCACCAGTGCCACTTCCGGCAGGTCCAGCCCTTCCCGCAACAGGTTCACCCCGACCAGCACGTCAAAATCACCGGAGCGCAGTCTGCGTAGAATTTCCACCCGTTCGATGGCGTCGATATCCGAGTGCAGATATTCCACCGCGATTCCTTCGTCCCTCAGATACTCGGCGATGTCCTCCGACATCCGTTTCGTGAGGGTTGTCACCAGAGTGCGGTCCCCGGCTTCGCAGGTCTTGCGGATCTCGGCGATGGAATCCTCCACCTGCCCCCGGATGGGCCGGACCTCCATCTCGGGATCGATCAGGCCGGTCGGGCGGATCACCTGTTCCGCCACCGTGGTCGAAATCCCCAGTTCGTAGGGAGCGGGCGTAGCGGACACAAAGAGGGTCTGCCCGGTCACCTCGCGAAACTCCTCGGGCTTCAAGGGCCGGTTGTCGAGGGCCGATGGCAACCGGAATCCGTATTCGACGAGCCGACTCTTCCGCGAGAAGTCGCCCTTGAACATCGCGCCGACCTGCGGAACCGTCACATGACTCTCATCGAGGATGAGCAGGAAATCGTCCGGAAAGAAGTCGATCAGGCAAAACGGCCGCTCTCCGGGCTTTCTCCCGCTGATATGGCGCGAGTAGTTTTCGATCCCGCTGCAGAATCCGATCTCTTCGAGCATCTCGAGATCGTATTCGGTCCTCATCCGAATCCGCTGGGCTTCGAGAAGCCGCTGCTCCCGCTCGAACGCCGACACACGTTCGTCCAGTTCGCTGCGGATTCCGGCCACCGCCCTTTTCAGTTTTTCACGCGGGGTAATGTACTGATTGGCGGGATACAGGAAAAAGTGATCGAACTCTTCCCCGGTCTCTCCGGTCAGGGGATCGAGTGCGCGGACCGACTCGACCTCGTCGCCCCAGAATTCGACACGGATGGCCGCCTCCAGGTAGGCGGGATAGACATCGACCACCTCCCCCCGGGCGCGAAACTTCCCGCGGGTGAGATCGACATCGTTGCGCTCGTAGAGGTTTTCCACCAGCCGCTCCAGAAAGGCATCCCGGCCCAGCTCGGTGCCGGGACGAATTTCGATCATCATGGCCTTGAAATCCTCCGGACTCCCCAGGCCGTAGATGCAGGAGACGCTGGCCACGACCAGGACATCCCTCCGGCTCAGCAGGGCACTGGTGGCGGAGATGCGCAAACGTTCGATCTCGTCGTTGATGGACGAGTCTTTCTCGATGTAGGTGTCGGTCTGCGGCACGTAGGCCTCCGGCTGGTAGTAGTCGTAGTAGCTGACGAAGTATTCGACCGCGTTTTCGGGGAAAAATGCCTTGAACTCCGAAAACAGCTGGGCCGCGAGGGTTTTGTTGTGGGAGATGACCAGCGTTGGCCGCTGGAGGGCCTCGACCACATTGGCCATCGTAAAGGTTTTCCCGGAACCCGTCACCCCGACCAGCGTCTGGTAGCGGTTCCCCGCCTGGAGCGACGACGCCAGCGTTTCAATCGCCGTCGGCTGGTCGCCAGTGGGCCGATAGTCGGAATGGAGCCGGAAATGAGCCATGCTGAGGAA
>CAYVUQ010000238.1:0-3115 GCA_964454915.1 uncultured Puniceicoccaceae bacterium | reverse complement strand
GGCGCTTAGCACTCCGCGACACACTTCCGTTCCCTACATCATGAAGGGCATATTACAGCGAGCGGCGGCTTACTGTCACCAACTAAAACGCCTGTCTATTCCAAAAGCCATTCGTGGGCTTTTTCGACTTCTCCGGCGTCGAAGTATCTCACCTTGGCGAGCGTGAAGGGTTTGCAAACGGTGGCCATCCACTTTTCCCAGGTTTTTTCGCCGACCAGGGCGATGCGCTCGATCTTGTTGCAGTGGCTGGTGGCGAACTTGATGTCGTCCCAGAGAGCCTTGGTGTCCCAGCCGTGGAAGTCGTGGAATTCCACCAACATGCGGACCTTGCCGTCTCGGGCGATGGCCTCGTCCACCCGCGGGACAAACGTCTTGTAGTCTTCGTCGTGCAGCTTTCCGGAGAGGCGGAAAGTGAGAATTTTCTCGGAGGGGGATACGGTTTCTTCGATCATGGTGTCAGGGGGATTCGGGTTGAGTCGTTTGAGTTTCGGGGAGAGGACGGGGCGGGTTCCCCAGTCCGTTCACTCCTCGAAAAAATAGACTGAAAGGTTTCGCGGAGCGCGTCAATCCCCGAAAGAAGCGTTTCTGATACCGAATTTGATCTGGTATTACCAGGCTGCTCGGTAGCGGACCGAATCATAGGCGTCCGGATTGATGGAGGAGAGGAAGCGGCTCGGAGGCAGTCGCCGGGGCGGGCCTCCCTGGGAGTGGACCTGCGGATAGGAGAGGAACAGCTCATCCATGGCGCGGGTGACGGAGACGTAGAAGAGCCGCGTTTCCTCGTCGAGATTCCCTTCCTCGACCGCCCGGTTCAGGGGGAAGAGGCCATCGGCGAGGGCGAGAACGAAGACCACGGGAAACTCCAGACCTTTTGCCTGGTGGATGGTGGTCAGCCGGACGGTTTCCTGCTCCGGGTCGATGGAGCGGTCGCTCGATTCCGAGTTCAGAAGGATGAGCTGGGCGAGCAGTTCCCCGAGTTCCTCGAAACGGGCGGCGAATCCGATCACCCCTTGCAGGTCTTCGTCGCGGGACTTCCAATTTGGATACAGGGTGCGCAGGTAGGTGCCGTACCAGCCCTCCGCGCACAGGCGAACCACGTTTTCGGGAGTGCCGTGGCGCGCTTCTTCGCGGCACTCGCGCAGGGTCGCCGCGAGCGAACGCCATTCGTCGCGCGCCACTGCCGGGACCTTGCGGACGACCTCCTCCGCTTCCAGCACGTCGAAAAAGTCCCGGTTCCCGGAGGCAGCGGTATCGGCGGCGAAGGCGTGGATTTTCTCTGCCGTTTTCGGGCCGACTTTCGGAAGAAGTCCGGCGAATCGGACGAAGGCCGTGGTGTCGCGCGGGTTCGACACAAAGCGAATCTGGCTGACCAGGTCTTTGACATGCGCCTGCTCGAAAAAGCGGACCCCGCTGGTGATCTGGAAGGGAATGCCGGTGCGCGACAATTCCATCTGCAAGTCCATGGCCTGGAAGTGGGCGCGGTACAACACCGCGATATCTCCGTGGTTCCGGCCCTGCTCCACGAGCCGGGTAATGGTGCGGATGACAAACTCCGCCTGTTGGTGCGTGTCCACGGTCGAGACCAGGGTGGGCTTGCCGAAATCCGGTCGGACCGGTCGCAGCTCCTTGCGGAACCCTCCCCCGGAATGGCCGTCGAGGATGCCGTTGGCGAAGCGGAGAATCTGCGGACTGCTGCGGTAGTTCGTTTCGATCTTAAACACCGAGGCCCCTGCGTAGCGGTCGGGGAAGCTCATGATGTTGTCGAATTCCGCCCCCCGCCAGGTGTAGATGCATTGCGAATCGTCCCCCACGGCCATCACGCGTCCGTGCGTGGCAATGGTATCGACGATGGCCGCCTGGAGTTTGTTCGTGTCCTGGTATTCGTCCACCAGGACGTGCTCGAACTTCTCTGAGCAGAAGCGGGCGAAGCCCTCGTCGCAATGAAGGAGTTTCAGCCAGAGTTCGAGCAGGTCGTCGTAGTCTGCCACGTCCTGTTTGCGTTTCTCCTTTTCGTAGCTCTCGGCGAATCCGGCGATCCTGGGGGCGAGATCGGCGGGATAGGGGAACCGTTCTGCGGCGAAGTCTCCGAAATCATGGAGGGTGTTGCGGGCGTAGCTGATGAGGCCGGCGATCAGGCGCGGCTTGGGATTGTATTTGTCCTTCAGGAAGGAAGGATCGACCCGCCGGATCACGTCTCCCAGGAGCGACTCGGCGTCGCCCTGGTCCAGGATGTTGAAGCCGGGATTGATACCCACGGGTGCCCCGTTGCGGCGCAGCAGTCGCTGGCCGATATGGTGGAAGGTGCCGCCCCAAAAACCCCGGGAGGGCATCCCGGTCAGCTCCTCGACCCGGGCGAGCATCTCCCTGGCGGCCTTGTTGGTGAAGGTCAGCAGGAGGATGTTGTCCGGCTGCACTCCCTGGTCCAGAAGCCAGGCCACGCGGTAGGTCAAGGTCCGGGTCTTGCCCGAGCCTGCCCCGGCCAGTACCAGCGAGGCACCAAACGGCGCAGTGACCGCAGCGTATTGCTCGTCATTGAGTTCAGCCCGATAGTCGATTCCCGACCCGGTCAATTCGTCCGGTCCATCCGCCGCTTCGAAAAAATCCATGACAGCAAATCTGGAACCGGGGACCCCCCTGGGCAAACGAGAAAGAGACGTCTATCGTTGTCCTCTACTGATCGGACAGCTCAAATCCGTGATGCGAGTTGCGGTGTGTCCATCGCTCTTTGAGCAGAAAGGCGGCGGCCTTCGGCTGGCGCTGGCGGGTGAAAATCCCCTTCTTGTTTCCGCCGACGCGGAAGAATCCCTGCTTGGTCGCGAAGTCCGCGAAGTTCCAGACCTGCTCGCCGATAAACCACGGGTAGGCGTCGAATGCTTCGAAGTGCAGGCGGTAGTATTCGCGTTGATACTCTTCCGAAAACATTTCCGGTGGATCGCTGTGCATTCCCACAACCGTGTCCGCTCCGAATTCGGTGATCATCACGGGTTTTCCGCCCGAGGCTTCATGCCACTCTATCAGGTCTTTGCGGGCTTGGTCGGTGATAAGTTCCAGTCTGCCGCAGTCCTCATACCAGGAGTAGTAGCGGTTTACGCAGACGACATCGCTCAGATCCAGG
>CAYVUQ010000237.1:1538-3163 GCA_964454915.1 uncultured Puniceicoccaceae bacterium | reverse complement strand
GCAACATTCTCTTCGACATACCCCCAACACACACAAAATACCCACACAACGCAAGGATAATTTTGACAGAAAAATTAATGCAAGAAAATTTAAAACTGACAAAAAATTTTTCTGTGTCACCCTTTGCAGGCACTCGTTTGTTGGCGGAGCTTTGGCTCCAGTTCTTCTTTAAATTTGTCCTGTGGATGAGGGGCGGTGGGGCAACTGACTGATCTCGGGCGGTTTCGGGATCGCCTTGCAGGCTATGCGCACGGTTTTGCCGGGTTGGGTCTTCACCCTGTAGCGGTTTTTGAAGAAGAAATCTTTGTCGCATATCCCAGCCCAAGTGAAGCAGTGGATCGGAGAGATTTGCACTGAGGTCGAGAGGAAGGCCGATGGAGAGGAGATTTGCCGAGGTGACGAAACGGCGACCAAGCCCGTCCCGAGAGAAGAAGAAGCGACAGCAGTGAAAGGCCAATGTCACTTCCCGGGAGTTGTCCCGCCAAGGGGACGAATCTGGTTGCCCCACGGTGGGAAGAGGAATTTGCGGGGGTTCAGGTTCGTCGAAATGAATTGCCGCGACGTCGCTTTCTGGCTACCGAGACGGTCCATGAGCAGTTCATGTGAACGAAAGGGGATCATTCTGGCCGGCGGGTCGGGCACCCGTCTGTTTCCTCTAACCCGGTCCGTCAGCAAGCAGCTGATGCCGGTGTACGACAAGCCGATGATCTACTATCCGCTCTCCGCTTTGATGCTGGCGGGGATTCGCGAGGTCCTGGTTATTTCCACCCCGGCCGACTTGCCGCTTTTCGAAAAGCTGCTCGGTGACGGAACCACGCTGGGCATGCGTTTCTCCTACGCGAAGCAGCCGAAGCCCGAGGGACTGGCCCAGGCCTTTCACATCGGCGAGGAGTTCCTGGATGGTGCTCCGGCTGCGCTGGTGTTGGGCGACAACCTTTTCTACGGCGGAAATTTCACCAGTGCCATCCGTAGTGCTGCCGCTGCAAAAGAGTCGGTGGTCTTCGCCTACGAGGTGGCCGACCCACAGGCGTATGGGGTGGTCGAGTTCGACGCCGAAGGCCGGGTGGTCAGTCTGGAGGAGAAGCCCTCCGAGCCGAAATCCCGGTTTGCCGTGCCCGGCATCTATTTCTACGACGCGGATGTCTGTCGCCTGGCCCGTTCGCTCCGCCCCAGTCCACGCGGCGAACTGGAGATCACCGACCTGAACCGGCTCTACCTTGAGCAAAACCGGTTGCGGGTGGAAGTTCTCGGCAGGGGCACGGCATGGCTTGACACTGGAACCCACGACAGTCTGCTGGCGGCCGCGTCGTTCGTTCAGGTCATCGAGAAGCGCCAGGGCCTGAAAATCGCCTGTATCGAGGAAATCGCCTGGCGCAACGGCTGGATCGACGCCGCGCGAGTCGAGAGTCTCGCCGATGAATTAGGCAAAACCACTTACGCTGCGTATCTGAGGAGCCTTGTGCGGTGAATCTCTCTTCCGGGACGGACATGACCTCTGCGCCCATCGAGCTTTCCGTTGTCACCGCCTTGTTTAACCGGCTCGATCTGACCCGGACGTTTCTCGACGAGCTTGGTGCCAGCCTCGAGGGAATTTCCCACGAGGTGGTCCTGGTGGACGACGGCAG
>CAYVUQ010000237.1:507-1528 GCA_964454915.1 uncultured Puniceicoccaceae bacterium | reverse complement strand
ACGGCAGCACGGATGGCACCCGTGAGTTCGTCGGAAGCACGGACCGCCCGGGAGTGCGTTCGATCCTCAATGCGGAGAATCTTGGCTTCGCTGCCTCCAACAACCTTGGGGTCCGCGCCGCACGGGCACCGTTGGTCGCATTGCTCAACAACGATCTTGTTCTGCGCCCCGGGTGGCTCCGCCCGATGCTGGATGTCCTGGACGATTCGGCGGGAATGGTCGGCAACGTGCAGATGGATGCCCGGTCCGGTCGGATCGATCACGCAGGGATTGTTTTCACCCCTTGGGGGATACCGGAGCACTGGGGTCAGGGCTACCTCTGCGTGCCCCGGTCCGGGTCGCGTTCTTTCCGCGCACTCACGGCAGCGTGTTGTCTGGTGCGACGGTCGGTTTTTCTTGATGCCGGGGGGTTCGACGAGCGCTATCGCAACGGCTTTGAGGACATTGATCTTTGCCTGCGGTTGGATGCTGCGGGACGCGAAAACCGTGTGGCTTTCGGCAGTCGGGTGGGGCACTGGATCAGTGCCAGCCCCGGGCGGAAAGCGACTGATCGGGAGAACATCCGGCTGTTTCTCGAACGGTGGGGTGGGCTGACTGTAGAGGAGGGACTGCGCGACTGGCCGTGGCATTATCTTCTGCGCCACTTGCGCAAGCCTTGGTGCCTGAATGGTCGGAAGAGCATCGATGCTCTATTGCTGGCCGTCGGCCTCCGCCGGACTGCGTCGCCGTGGATGCGGCGGCGTTACGAATCCCTCCGCACGAAAGGGGTGCCCGATGCCTAGGTGCTTCGTCGATACCACAGCGACCGCCGCGACCCGCCACCACACCGGCATCCAGCGTATCGTCCGGTCGATTGTGCTTTTTGGAGCACTTCGGAGCGATCCGGTCGCACCGCTGGTGTGGGACGGTGCCGACGGATTCCGATATCCGTTGCGTGGCGAGCAGTGCTTTCTGACGGACGCCTTTGGGGTGGTGGGTCCTGGTCAGCGTTTCCGGGATTGGCTCGATCATTTTTTGAAGA
>CAYVUQ010000237.1:0-497 GCA_964454915.1 uncultured Puniceicoccaceae bacterium | reverse complement strand
GTGGAGGTTTGAGTGGAGGGAGGCGGACGAGGACCCCGTCCTGCTGATCCCCGAGATTCCGTCCGGGGAACGTCTGCGGACCCTGTCGGACCTCGCACGGCGTTTCGGTAATGCTCCCGTCATGATCGGCGTCTGCCACGATCTTTTTAGTTGGAGCCACCCCGAATGGACAGCCCCCGGGCGCGCCGAGGGGTTCGTCAACTACCTCCGCTTTCTCTGTCGGCTGGACCGGGTGGTGTGCCCTTCGCAGTTCACGGCTGACGAATTTCTCCGTTTCCGCAAAGAAATGGACCTTGCTGGTCCCGAGCCGGAGGTCATTCCCTGGCCTGTTTTGGGTCCTGCGACCGACGAGATCGAAGAGCCGGACCTTGCGTCCGCTCCGCCGGGTGGTCCTGCCGCCGGATCCCTTTCCGCCGGTGGGCGGCCTGCGTCGAGCGCGGGCCCCGCAGACGGAGAAGCTGTCGAACCCCTGATCCTCTGCGTAGGCACTCTGGAGG
>CAYVUQ010000236.1:0-3229 GCA_964454915.1 uncultured Puniceicoccaceae bacterium | reverse complement strand
GGCGTGGGCCCGGGTCCGGGTTGCCGGCGCGGGGCCCTGGGTTGGGGTTCGGGGCACCGCCTCGGGGGAGGGGGGGCGGTTTTGGGGCCTGGCCATTGATCGGAATGGGCCCGTCCCGGAAGTGTTTTTACGTTTTTCGTTGTTGAGGTGCGGGCCGCGTTCTTCCAAGGTGGCGATTTTGAGCCGGTCGGAAGAAGGCCGCATTTATCACGCTGAGATGACAGAAGCACTATTCACGATATTCGCGGTTTTGACCGTGATTCCGGCGTTGCTGATGGTGATCGCACGCAACCCCGTCAACGGGGCGATGTTTCTCATCATCTCGTTCGTCGGCATGGCGGCACTGCTGGTTTTCCTCGAAGCCTTCTTCCTGGCGATCCTTCAGGTGTTGGTTTACGCGGGGGCGATCATGGTGTTGTTCCTGTTTATCATCATGCTGCTGGACATGGACGAGGTAGAGAAGATACGCCCGAAGACGGTCACGGCTCTCGCCAGTGTCGTGGGGGTGGCACTGTTGCTCGGCGGGATCGTGCTGCTCCTGCGTTCGGACGGGCTTGGTGGCCAGGCTCTGGCGGCTTTGCCGTCGGCCCCCGAGTTTCCGGGGCGGGATGCGCCCATGGAGTTCGCCGTCCGCATCAAGGCCTACGGGTTCGGCTTGTTTACGAAGTACATGCTGCCCTTCCAACTGACCGGGCTGCTCCTGCTGATCGCCATGATCGGAGTGATCGTGCTGAGCAAGAAACGAGAGAGCGATGGAGCTCCTTCCTGATTGCGGGACGACAAGCGGTAAACTGATCACAACCATGGTTCCCTCCCTCAACGCATTTCTGCTGATCTCGGGTCTTCTTTTCGCGATCGGTTTTTTTGGCGTCCTGCTGCGGCGCAATGCCCTGGTGGTCTTCATGTCGCTTGAGTTGATGCTCAACGCGGCCATTCTCGGCTTTGCTGCTTTTTCCCGTTTCAACGGGATCATGGACGGCAATCTCTTCGTCTTCTTCATCATCACGGTGGCCGCTGCGGAGATTGCGGTGGGCCTGGCAATCATCGTGGCCTTGTTCCGCAAGCGACAGACGGTGATGTTGGAGCAACTCAGCAGTTTGAAGAACTGATCGGATGGACTTGAACACTCTCATGGTTCTGATTTTGCTCGCGCCGCTTCTGGCGGCGGGGGTGATCGCTCTTTTCCTCCGCGACAGCGGGAATATCGCTGCGGCCGTTTCAGTGGCTGCAGCCGGTGCGGTCCTGGGGCTTTCATCGGTCCTTCTGGCCAACGCGCCGGACGAAACCTGGGCGGCTTCGGTGGAGTGGCTTTCGCTCGGAGGGTTTTCGGTGTCCCTCGGGTTTCTTTTCAACGAGCACACCGCTCTTCTGCTCTTCGTGGTTTCTTTCGTGGGCTTCTGGATTCACGTTTTCAGCATTGGCTACATGGACGATGACAAGGCCAAGGCCCGTTTCTTCGGTGGCTTGTCGATTTTCATGTTCTCCATGCTGGGCATCGTCCTGGCCGACAATCTGATCATGATTTTCCTCTTCTGGGAGCTGGTCGGATTCAGCTCCTACATGCTCATCGCGCACTACTGCGACACCGACGAAGCGGCGGCTGCTTCCAAAAAGGCATTCATCGTGAACAGGGTGGGGGACCTTGGGTTTCTGATCGGGATCGTCTGGTGTTTCTGGCATTTCGGGACGACGGATCTCGGGCGTATCTCCTGGGCGGTGTCGCAAGACCCCTCCCTGGCGGTGACCGGGATCGGCCTGTTGCTCATGTGTGGTTTCCTCGGCAAGTCCGCGCAGTTTCCGCTGCATGTATGGCTCCCCGACGCGATGGCGGGTCCGACTCCGATCTCTGCACTCATCCACGCCGCAACGATGGTCGCTGCGGGGATTTTTCTGTTGGTGCGGATCGACGTGCTGCTCACTCCCGTCGTTCTCGACTGGATCGTCTGGACCGGTGCGGGGATGGCCTTCTTCACCGGCCTGGTCGCACTCGGCCAGAACGACATCAAGAAGATTCTCGCCTATTCGACCTTGTCCCAGCTCGGGTACATGGCGGCGGCGGTTGGTCTGGGGCTTCCGGGGCTGGCTCTGTTCCATCTGACCACGCACGCGTTTTTCAAGGCACTGCTGTTTCTGTGCTCGGGGTCGATCATCCACGCCTGCCACCACGAGCAGGACATCCTGCGCATGGGCGGTCTGCTGCGGCGAATGCCGGTCACCTCGCTTACCTTTTTGGCCGGGATGCTCGCATTAATGGGGGCAAATTTCACGGCAGGATACTGGAGCAAGGAGGCCATCATGACTGCCGCTCTGGCACTCAACGGGCCGGTTTTCGCCTTTTTGATCGGCGGTGCGGTGCTGACCGCGCTCTACATGGGCCGTCTGTTTTTCATCGCGTTTTTCGGCAAGCCCCGTTCCGATGCGGTAGAGAAGTGCCGGGAAAGCGGGCTGGTCATGCTGGTTCCGCTTCTGGTTCTGGCGGTCCTCGCCCTGGTGGCCGGTTTCTACACCTGGTGGCCGGAGGTGCTTTCGGCTTCGTTTCTCCCGGAAGCCAACGAGGTGTATCACGGAGAGACTTTTCACTCCGCTCACAAGTCGCTTCTGTTGTGGGGCACGGTTGCCTGGGTGTCCGGTTTGGCCGCTGCGCTCTTGATCTACGGCCTGGGCTCCTCCAGGGACCGCCTTGCGGAACGTCTGCCCGGCCTGGTCATGGTCTTCCGGCGTCGCCTGTTCATCGACGATCTCTACGACCTCTATGTCGCCCGAGTCCAACAGCGCGTGGCCGACATTCTCGCTTTTCTGGATCTTTTCCTGATCTCCGGTTTGCTGGTCCGGGGTTCGGCGGGCATTGCCGGACTTTTCGGGATATTCACCAAGGGGCTGCACACGGGCAGTGTCCACGGATATGTTTACTGGTTCCTCGCCGGCCTGGTTCTCTTCTGGGCTTTTTCCATGGGATGGCTTTGACCGGATGATCCCTTTTTCCGACCGATGGTTTTCGAAAGCACACTTCTGATTCTGGCCTTCCTGATTCCGCTCTTTGGCGGGTTCACGCTCCTGGGCTTTCGCAGCTTGTCCGCTTCCATCGTGAAGCTGGTCGCCCTGACCGGGTTCACCGTTCCCTTGCTGATCGCGGTCTGGCTGTACTTCATGTTCGTCGGTTCGCCGGAGACGGACGGGTACCGCTACCTGACGCAGATCGATACCGGACTTTCCGCGGTGGGGATCAACC
>CAYVUQ010000235.1:1512-3232 GCA_964454915.1 uncultured Puniceicoccaceae bacterium | reverse complement strand
GCCGGGGGGGGGGGGGGGGGGCGGGGGGGGCGGGGGGGGCCGGGGGCCCGGGGGGGCCGGGGGGGCCGGGGGGGCCCGGGGCTCCCGGGGGTGCCTGGGGTTCCGGGGGGTGTACGTGCTTAACGCATCGGGGGATGGAATCCCGCCGGCCTCGAGATTGGGGGATGGAATCCCCGCGGCCGCCTGGGGATTCCATAACGGCCCGGACTTTCTTGCAGATGTTGAAACACCGCAAGGCACTCAGGCACCCGGGGTGCTCCCGGGATCGCCGAAAAGCCCTAGATCGTCCGGCACGGGCGCTTCAAGTTCCATTGCCTCCCCCGATACGGGATGGCGCATTCCGATGTGCCATGCATGGAGCATGACCCGCCCGGCCCGTGCCGCGATTCCGTCCGCCCGGGACGGGCGAAAGCCGTATCTCCGGTCGCCGACCAGCGGGAGGCCCAGGCCCGCCATGTGGACCCGTATCTGATGGGTTCGACCGGTCTCGATACGAACCTCCAATAGCGTGCAGTTCTCACGGGAGCGCGCCCGCACCTTCCAATGGGTCACCGCCGTGCGCCCGTCCGGCACCTGGGCCATGCGCATGCGCGCCACCGGGTGGCGCCCGATGGGATGGTCGATGGTTCCACAGTCCGCAGCGGGATGCCCCTGAACGACCGCCAGATAAGTTTTCTCGATTTCCCTGTCACGGAACTGCCTCTGCATCTCCGCTCCGGCAGAAGCCGTCTTCGCGAGAAGCAGGAGCCCGGATGTCTCCCTGTCGATGCGATGCACGATGCCCGGCCTCTCCGGGTCTCCCAGATCGGGAAGAGATCCGCAGTGAAAAAGGGCGGCGTTGACAACCGTCCCGTCGGGGCGACCGTTCCCCGGATGAACCACAACGCCCGCTGCTTTGTTGACCACCAGAAGGTGATCGTCCTCAAAGACCACGTCGAGCGGCAGTTTCTGCGGGACGGGCAGGGTTGGTTCGTTGTCCGCAGCTTTGGCCAAAGACCCGCGGCGAACCGACACCCGCACCCCTTCCGACAAACGACAGCGGGGATCGGCAGCTACTCCGTCCACCAAAACCGCTCCCTCCCGCACCAGACGCTGCCAGCGCGAACGCGACAGCTCCGGAAATCGGGTCGCCAACCACTGGTCGAGCCGACCTCCCTCGCCGGGACCGACCGTCTCGACGGAACAACGGGTGTCTTCGTCATCCACGGCACACATCACAGCCCCGGCGGGCGGGAAAGTCCAGTCTCCGAAGGTCGTCTGTTTCCGCCCCTTGCGAAGCGTCAGCCCACCCAACGCCTGTATTCCGCCGCGAACACGCCATCGCGGATGGAGCGGCGGATCTCGGCAGCCATCCAGACCATGAAGGCGATATTGTGCAAAGCGAGAAGCTGCCCTCCCAGGAGTTCGCCAGCTTTGAGCAGATGGTGGATGTAGGCGCGGGAATAGTCACGGGACGCCGGGCAGGGAAGCCTTTCGTCCAGGGGCGACAGGTCTTCGCGGAAGCGGGCGTTGCGGAGATTGAGGTGCTCACGGCCACCGTTTTCCCAGGGACGGCACAACGCGCCCCCGTGCCGTGCCAGGCGGGTCGGGTGAACGCAGTCGAAGGTGTCGATGCCCAGGGCCGTGCCCTCCCACAGGTCGCGCAGGCCGCCGATCCCCAACAGATGCGTGGGCCGGTCGTCGGGAAGATGGCGGCGCGCCCAGGCGGTCACTTCTCGCA
>CAYVUQ010000235.1:0-1502 GCA_964454915.1 uncultured Puniceicoccaceae bacterium | reverse complement strand
CTTCTCGCATCTGGTCCTTGTCCGCGCCGAGGGACCCGCCGATCGCCTGCCCGAAGAAGGGCTGGGCACCCACGAATTCGGCACTCTCGCGCCGCAGGTCTTCGTAAACGCCCCCCTGGACGATTCCGTAGAGTGCCTGTGTGCCGTCGTCGCCACGCTCGTACTCCTCCCGGCTGCGGACGGCCCAGCGATGGCTCATCTCCATCGACCGGGCGGTGTACTCCCTCTCCACATGAAAGGGGGTGCACTCGTCGAGCACCACGATCAGGTCCGCGCCGAGTTTGCGCTGGGCGCGGATTGACTCCTCCGGCGTGAGGACGACTTCGCGTCCGTCCACATAGGAACGGAAGCGGGCACCCTCTTCGGTGATTTCGACTCCCGGACCCTTCGCGCCGATCCGGCGGCGGCCCTTGATCTCGTCGGCGATCCAGCCGTGCCCGATGCTGAAAATCTGGAACCCGCCGGAATCGGTCAACATGGGACCGCCCCAGCCCATCATGCGGTGGAGCCCACCGTGCCGGGCCACGATGTCCGGTCCCGGTTGGAGGAGAAGGTGGTAGGTATTGGCGAGAATGATTGCGGCTCCGGCGTCTTTTACCTGATCGATGGACGCCCCCTTGATCGCGGCCTTGGTGGCGCAGAAAATGAAATTCGGGGTTTCGATGCTTCCGTGCGGGGTGAGGAGCGAGCCGGTCCGGGCGGAGCTTCCGGCATCGCGGGCATCGACAACGAAGGAGAATCCGGGTGCCGCACTCATTTCCGGGGGCGGGCGAGATAGACAACCGGGCTGTCCAGGACAGCCACCGCAACCCGCAGACCGTAGGTTCCGAGGATGTAGGTGAACAGAAGCGGCTTCCAGGGCACGGGCTCGGCCGCCAACACCACAAAGGCGAGGACGCTGAAGACCGTGTTGTCCACCAGTGCCGAAATCCAGGTCGAAACGTTGTTCCGCAGCCAGAGGAAGCGACCTCCGGTGGCGGCGCGGAGACGGCTGAAGACCCAGATATCGTTGAACTGGCTGACCAGATAGGCGGCCAGACTCGCGACCAGGATGCCCGGTGCTGGCAGGAACACCGCCTCAAGATGATCCTGCATCCTGGCGGCACTGGCCCCGAGTTCGCCACCGGATGCTTCCAGAGGCCGGAAGGCGAGTGCGGCGAACAGAAACACATTAAAGAGGATCAACCCGGCGAACCCAAGCAGCACGCCGCGCCGTGCGGCAGCGGCACCGTGATACTCGGTCAGGATATCGGTGCAAAGAAAGGTGGTCGAAAAGAGGATGGTTCCCAGTGCGACCGGATCGGGAAAAACCGAGAACCGGGTCAATTTGAGAACGTGCAGATTCCCTCCGATAATGGCGACTGCCATGTAAACATAGAGCCCTGCGGGGCCGAAACGCCGGTGGAGGAAAAGGATCGCCGCGAAGGCCGCGAGCAACAGGCCAACCCAGACCACCTCCGGCGGCAGGGCGTGAAGCCTAGATAAACTCCTCAATGTAGGCT
>CAYVUQ010000234.1:0-3234 GCA_964454915.1 uncultured Puniceicoccaceae bacterium | reverse complement strand
ACGGCCTGGAAGGCGATGAAGTTGCCCAGCTCGGACATGTCGATTCCATAACAGTCCGGGTAGCGGATCTGGGGGGCCGTCGATGCGATCAGTATCCGCGACGGCTTCAATCGGGTGAGGATTTTGATGATCGACCGCTTCAACGTGGTGCCGCGCACGATGGAATCGTCCAGGCAGACGAGGGTCTCACCGGGGCGCACGGTCCCGTAGCTGATGTCGTACACGTGCGAGACCATCTCTCCGCGCCCCTTTTCCTGGCTGATAAACGTCCGCAGCTTGATGTCCTTGTTCGCAACCTTCTCCGAGCGGGGCCAGTTGGCCATGATCAGCTCGTCCAGACAGTCCTCGCTCAGTGTTCCCGCCTTCATGCGCTCGAGGATCGCGTCGCGGACCTCTCTGCGCCGATGCCGCCGCAGCCCCTGCATCAAACCGTAGTAGGCGACCTCCGAGGTGTTGGGTATGTAGCTGAAAACCGTCTTCTCCAGGTCCCCGCCGATCTCCTCCAGAATCCGCGGCACGAGTGCCGCACCCAACCGCTTGCGTTCCTCGTAGATACCGATGTCGTTTCCCCGCGAAAAATAGATTCGTTCAAACGAACAGGCCGCCCGCGGTCGCTCCTCACGCACCCGCTCCACGCGGTGCTCACCCCCGCTCTTGACGATTTCGGCACTTCCCGGTTCGACTTCCCGAATCTCGTCGGCCTCCTTGCCGAAGACCGTCATCAAGGGTGCACGCTCCGATGCGAACGCCACGACATCGTCGTCCACCATGGCGTAGAGAGGCCGGATTCCCCAGGGATCACGGACCACAAACAAATCGCCGTTGCCGATCAACCCGGCAATGGCATACCCGCCGTCCCATTTCTCACCGGCCTCCCGCAGGATACGGGCCGGATCGAGAGCCCGGGATATCTCCAGACTGTTGTCCAGTCCCTGCAAGCCGCACTCGTCGCGAAAATACCGATACAATCGGGTATGCTCCTCGTCCAGATGATGACCGACCTCCTCCAGAATCGTCTGAGTGTCGGTCTCGAAGACCGGATGTTGCCCGCGGGCGACCAGACGCTCGTTCAGGTCGGAGGTGTTGGTCATGTTGAAATTTCCGGCCAGGAGGAGATTGCGCATCGGCCAGTTGCTCTTGCGGAAATAGGGATGGCAAAGTTTCTGACTGTAGCCGCCCGAGGTGCCGTAGCGGAGATGACCGAGAAGAAGCTCCGCTCCGAAATCGAACTTCTTCTTGACCGTTTCAACGAACTCGGGGTGGATGTCGCCGTCCTTCACCATCGAATCGTAGGACTTCATCAGGCTGCGGAAGATGCGGTTCAGCGAATCCGACTTCACGCTTCGTGCACGGGAGACATACGGTTCACCCGGTGGCATCGAGAGCTTGACCGCGCCCACTCCGGCCCCGTCCTGCCCCCGGTTGTGTTGCTTCTCCATCAGAAGAAAAAGGCGGTAAAACCCCCACAAAGGGGTCCCGTATCTCTCCGCATAGTATTCGAGGGGTTTGCGCAGGCGGATCACCGCCAGCCCGCATTCGTGCTCAATCGCGTCGCTCATCGGGAAAACAGCGAGTTATCCCCACGCGTCGGACCGAAGGCAAACCAAATGTCCGAAGAGAATTCCCGCCAAAGACAAATATTGGGGTTGATCCCCATCGGGTTTCCCGCCAGTTTCCCTCCCTTCCCTTCATTGCTCGGGTGGTGGAATTGGTAGACACGCACGCTTGAGGGGCGTGTGGCGCAAGCCGTGCGGGTTCAAGTCCCGCCTCGAGCACCAATCCGGTCCTTCGACAGTTCAGGACCGCGCACGGCGGATCACCCGGCCCATCGCAGCCAGTTTGATCCCGGTCTCCGCCAGCTCCCGGTCGGGGTCCGATCCTTCGACGATTCCGGCTCCGGCGAAGAGCCGGGCACGGCAACCCTCGATTCGCCCGGTGCGCAGCGCCACGACCGACTCCCCCTCCCCGCAGGGCTTTTCCCAACCCAGGAAGCCGGTGTACAACCCCCTCTCAAAGGGTTCGAGCCTCTGGATTGTCCGCAAGGCAGCGTCCCTCGGTGCCCCCCCCACCGCCGGAGTCGGGTGAAGTGCTCCGGCGATACGCGACAGCCGCAATCCCGGTTTGCGGGGTCCGGCCAGGGGCGTACGCAGGTGCTGCACGTTGGAAAGCCGGAGCAGATGCGGATGTCGGGCCGTCTGCGGCGACAACCCGAGGCCCTCCAGCGTCCGCCGGATCTCATCGACCACCAGCTTGTGCTCCCGCAGGTCCTTCGAACTCGAAAGAAGCCCTTTTCCCAATGCCGTGTCCGAGTTCAAATCGTCGCCGCGCGGTGCCGAACCGGCGATGGCCTCGGTTTCGAAACCATGTGGGGACTGCCGGATCAGCCGCTCGGGAGTGGCACCGATCCAACTGGCACCGTTTCCCCGCGAGTAGGAAAACGAGTAGCAGTCCGGGAAGCCTTCGCGCAGCTCCCTCAAAATCTCCAGGGGTTGAAAGGGCGTCGGCCCGACAAGGTCCATCCAACGCGAAACCACGGTTTTCTCCACATCCCCCGCCCGGACCGCCGCCAGGGCTGCTTCGACCCTCTCCCGGAAGAGTTCCGGATTTTCCGGGAGCGCGGTCGGTGGGGACGGGTCGGCGGGTACGGTCGGCGTGTCGCGGTAGCCGAGTTCGGAAAAGGTTCGGTGGGCGCGGAGAATCCGCTCCGCTTCCTCCTCCAGCGGACAGTCCGCACCGACGAGCACGTTGGCAACCGCCACGCATTCCATCTCCGTGCGGCAGACCTGCCATTTCGGCAGGAAGACCGTGCAGGCCGGATCGTGGTCTTCGGAAAACGAAAAGGCGTGGAAAAAGAGGGGCCCGGAAAACGATCCGTCCAAATCTCCGGTTGCGATGATCCGGGCCGACCAGTCCTCGACG
Organism: uncultured Puniceicoccaceae bacterium; assembly: GCA_964454915.1. Classification (GTDB taxonomy): domain Bacteria; phylum Verrucomicrobiota; class Verrucomicrobiia; order Opitutales; family Puniceicoccaceae; genus Puniceicoccus. The sequence goes on along the minus strand of CAYVUQ010000234.1, from coordinate 315 downwards.
AAACGCTCGGCGTCACCGAAACGTTTCTCGCCCGTCGTCGTAAAACAGACCACCGACTCCGCGCCGGACACGGCGACCGGACTGCGTTCCAGATACAAATGGGGTTGGTCCGGCTCGCGGATGGAACGAAGCACCGCCAGAGGATCAAGATCGCGCACCCGCAGCGAAATGCTGGCCACGCGGGCCGATCCTGCCGCAACCGCGCACTCTCTGCAGAAACGGAGAAATGCAAACAGTCCCGCGGCGTCGCGGCCCCCGAAACGGTCTTCGCCAACCGTCTCCATCAACCCCGCGGGAACAGGATGGTCTTTTCGC
>CAYVUQ010000233.1:0-3235 GCA_964454915.1 uncultured Puniceicoccaceae bacterium | reverse complement strand
GCGGTGCCGGCTTTCTCGGAAGCCATTTGTGCGAGCGGTTGATCGACAACGGCGACGAGGTGATCTGCCTCGACAATTATTTTACGGGGAGGAAGCGAAACCTGGAAAATTTGAGGGACAATCCGCGCTTTGAAATGGTCCGCCACGATGTGGTCGATCCGTTCAAGTTCGAAGTGGACCGGATCTATAATCTGGCCTGCCCGGCCTCCCCCGTCCACTATCAGCACAATCCGATCAAGACGGTGAAGACTTCCGTGATGGGTGCGATCAATTCCCTGGGGCTCGCCAAACGGGTCAACGCCCGAATCCTCCAGACCTCGACCTCCGAGGTTTACGGAGACCCCGCCGTCCACCCCCAGCCCGAGGACTACCGCGGCAACGTGAATCCCATCGGACAGCGTGCCTGCTACGACGAGGGCAAACGGTGCGCCGAAACCCTTTTCTTCGACTACCACCGCCAGAACGGCGTCGATATCCGCGTCGTCCGTATCTTCAACACCTACGGGCCTCGCATGCTTCCGGACGATGGGCGCGTGGTCTCCAATTTCATCGTGCAGGCCCTCAAGGGGGAGGACATCACGCTCTATGGCGACGGTGCCCAGACCCGCTCCTTCTGCTACGTGGACGACCTGATCGAGGCCATCCTCCGCATGATGGACCAGAACACCACGGTCGGCCCGGTCAATATCGGCAACCCCGGTGAATTCACCATCCGGGAACTCGCCGAGCTCGTCGTAGAACTCACCGGATCGTCCTCCCGCCTGGTCGAAAAGCCCCTTCCCGCCGACGATCCCCTGCAGCGCAAACCGGTCATCGACCTGGCCCGAAAACATCTCGACTGGAAACCGGTCATCGACCTCCGCACCGGACTGGCCCGCACCATCGACTATTTCCGCGGGCTTCTCGCCGAGGAAGCCTGAATCACGCTTTTTTCCGCAACACCTTCCGTCCATGATTTCACTCGTATTCAAATCCCTCGCCGGGCGCCACTACCGCAAATTCCGCAAAAAGAGCCAGCCCGTCATCCGCCGCATCAACGCCATCGAGGAGGAGTACCAATCCCTCGACGACGAAGCACTGCGCGCGAAGACCTCCGAATTTCGCGAGCGCAACCGCAACGGCGAATCCCTCGACGATCTTCTGCCGGAAGCCTTCGCCGCAGTCAAAAACGCCGCCCGACGACTCTGCGGACAAAGTCTCCCGGTCTGCGGACACGACACCGAGTGGCAGATGGTCCATTTCGACGTCCAGATCCTTGGCGGCATCGCGATGCACCGGGGATACATCTGCGAAATGGCCACCGGGGAGGGCAAAACCCTTACCGCCACACTGCCACTCTACCTCAACGCCATCTCCGGACGCAACTGCCAGCTCGCCACCGTCAACGATTACCTCGCCCGGCGCGACTCCGAGTGGATGGGCCACATCTACCGGTTTCTCGGCATGAGCGTCGGTTGCCTGCAAAACGGTATGGCCCCGGCCGACCGTCGCACCGCCTACGGCAGCGACATCACCTACGGCACCGCCTCCGAGTTCGGTTTCGACTACCTCCGCGACAACGGCATGGCCACCCGCAGCGAGGACCAGGTCCAGCGCGACCACTACTTCTGCATCATCGACGAGGCGGACTCCATCCTCATCGACGAAGCCCGCACCCCCCTGATCATCTCCGGCCCGGCCCAGGAGGACCGGCAGATGCCCTTCACCGAGCTGAAACCGGGCATCCAGAAGCTCGTCAGAGAGCAGAACCGCCTCTGCAACCAGCTCATCAGCGACGCGAAGAAAGCACTCGACGCGGGCGACGAAACCGAAGAGCCGATCTCCAAACTGTACCTCGTCCACGAGGGTATGCCCAAGAACAAGCAGTTCCTCCGGCTCATGGAGGACGCCGCGATCCGTAAGCGTTTCGAGAAATTCGACCTCGAAATGAACAACGACATGAACCGCACCCGGCGGTTCCACCTCAAGGAAGAGTTGTTCTTCCTGATCGACGAGAAACAGCACCAGGCCGACCTGACCGAGAAAGGGCGCAACCTCCTGCACCCCGACGACCCGGAGGGGTTCGTCCTCCCCGATCTGCCCACGCGTTTCATGGAAATCGAAGCCGACAAGAACCTCGACGACGACGGCAAACGCAAAGCCAAGGAGGACCTGCAATCGCGTTTTGAAAAGACCAGCGAGGAAATCCACTGCATCAGCCAGCTCCTCCGCGCCTACAGCCTCTACGAGCGCGATACCGAATACGTGGTGCAGGAGGGGAAGGTGATGATTGTGGACGAGAACACGGGCCGCCTGATGCCCGGACGGCGCTGGAGCGACGGGCTCCACCAGGCGGTCGAGGCCAAGGAAGGCGTCAAGATCGAGAAGGAGACCAAGACCTACGCCACCGTCACCCTTCAGAACTTCTTCCGCCTCTACGACAAGCTCAGTGGCATGACCGGCACCGCCGAAACAGAGGCCAGCGAGTTCCACGAGATATACCGCGCCGACGTCATGGTCATCCCCACGAACCTCCCCTGCCAGCGCGAAGACCTCAACGACGTGGTGTACAAGACACGCCGGGCGAAATACAACGCCGTCGTAAAGGAAATCGAGCAGGCCCACAAAAAGGGCCAGCCCGTCCTGGTCGGCACCGCTTCCGTGGAGGCCTCCGAAGTTCTCAGCCGGATGCTGAAACGCTCCACCATTCCCCACAGCGTCCTCAACGCCAAGTTCCACGAACAGGAGGCGGAGATCGTCTCACGCGCCGGCACTCCCGGCGCAGTCACGATCGCCACCAACATGGCGGGCCGCGGCACCGACATCAAACTCGGCGAAGGCGTCAAGGAAAAGGGCGGTCTCTACGTGATCGCTACCGAGCGGCACGAATCGCGCCGGATCGACCGTCAGCTCCGCGGTCGCAGTGCACGCCAGGGCGACCCCGGGATGTCGAAGTTCTACGTTTCTCTCGAAGACGACCTGATGCGCCTGTTCGCAAACCAGGGTCCCCTTTCCCGGATTCTCGAGAAGTCGTTCAGCGATGACGAGGAGCTGTCCCACCCCACCCTCAACTGGTCCATTGAGAACGCCCAGAAAAAGATCGAACAGCGCAACTACTCCATCCGCAAACGTCGCCTCCAGTTCGACGACGTCCTCAACAAGCAGCGCGAAATCATTTACGAGCTGCGCAATGGAGCGATCCATTCGGACGATCCGGCCTCCATCGCCTTCGAGATGATCCAGGAGGAAATCATGG
>CAYVUQ010000232.1:0-3258 GCA_964454915.1 uncultured Puniceicoccaceae bacterium | reverse complement strand
ATATCGGTGGAGATGTGCACCACCTTCGCGCCGAGGTGACGGGTCAACATCGCCAGCTGGCGCGGGAAAGCCACGTTGGTGATCTCCGCGCGGGCCGGATCGCGGTCCACTCCCGCGGGATTGCTCACCGCTGCCGCGTTGACCACCACATCGGGCCACTCTTCGAGAACGAGCCTTTCGACCGCCTCGCGGTCGCAGACATCCACCGCCCTCTCGGAAGCGGCACCGGAAACTCCCGGTGCTCTCGATCCAAAAAACGCGTGTGTTTCGATCCGCCTGCGAACGCAGGCACTCGCCACCGCCGACCCGACCAGCCCGGACGCTCCGAAGACAAAAACCTTCATGCGCGTGTTCTACCCGTCAACCCCGGCCTCTGACCAGCGGAAATCCGCCGCCTGGCGCAGCAACGTTTCAAATCGGTCGATGGTGCTGTCCCAAGGATACGCCTCGGCCGTTCGCCGCGCCGCTGCTCTCACCGGTGCCAAATCTCCGAACCCTGCCGCGAGGTCCGCTGCCGCGGTCCGAAAGGCCTCCGCTTCGCCAAAAGGTGCCAGGTACCCGTTCCGTCCGTGCTCGATGAACTGCCGACCCGCCGCGTAGTCGTAGGTCAACACCGCCAGCCCGCTCGCCAGTGCCTCGACCACCACGTTTCCGAAAGTCTCGGACAGGCTGCCGAAAAGGAACAGATCGGCGGAAGCGTAGTGTCGTGCGAGGTCCTCATCGTAGCGCATTCCTGCGAAACACACTCCGGGCCACTTGCGCTGCAGTTTCCGGCGGACCGGTCCATCGCCCACCACCACCATCCGCAGTCCGGGGCAACCTTCCCGCGCGGTCCGCCACGCCTCGAGGGCGAGCGGGATGTTTTTTTCCGCAGCCGCGCGGCCCACGTAGAGAGCGACCGGGTCTCCCGGTCCCGCACCCCATTCGCGGCGGAGGCCCTCGTCGCGCCGCTCGGGGGAAAACAACCGGGTGTCTGCGCCCCGTCCGAGCAATTCGAGGCGGCGCAAACCGGCCTGCTCCAGCCTTTCGACCAGTCCCGGATCGGGCACCGTGGTCAACGCACAGCGGTTGTGAAACCACCGCAGGTAACGCAGGGCAAGTCCTTGCAAAAAGGCCGCACCGTAGTCGGAACAATAGTCCTGGAAATTCGTGTGGAAGGTAGAGGTCACCGGCACTTCGACGCGTCGGGCAGCTCGCAAGGCAGCCCACCCGAGTGGTCCCTCGGTAGCCACATGGACCACCGAAGGCTTCCATTCGGCAAAGAACCGCCGCATCTTTCCGGTCACGGGGAGTCCGAACCTGAGACCGGGATAGCGCGGCACCGGCAACCCCGGAACCGTCTGCACCCGAAGTGCGCCCCTCTCGCTGCGGTCGGCGTCCGCACGGCGGGGCACCACCAGGGCCACATCGTGCCCCCGTGCGAGCAAGCCGCGGACCAGCCGCTGGTTGGTCATCGCCACCCCGTTGACCTCGGGCGGATAGGTTTCGGTGACGATGACGATCCTCATCGGTCGTCCTCCCGCGAGAGAACCAGAAAAGAGTACTTCAGATCCGCTTCCGCCGACGTGCGCCGGGACAACTGCACCCGAAACTCCTTCCGCCAATCCGGGAGGAACGTGTCGCCTTCGAACGAAGCATCGATCAGGGTCAGATAGAGCTTCGAGCAGTACCGGAAACCCTCCGCATACACCCGCTCGCCCCCGGCGATCCAGACGGGGTTCCCGAGTGCCGCCGCCACCGCCAGAGCCGACGGAAGGGACGGACATACCCGGGCGTCGGGAAGCCGCAGCCCGGCGGCGGTGCTCAGGACAACCGTGGCCGCCGCACCCGGGAAAGCACACCCCCGGCTTTCGTAGCAGCGGCGTCCCTCGACCACCACTCCACCGCGCACGCACTCGTGCAGGTAGCGGACATCCTCCGGAAGATTCCACGGCAAACGCCCGCCCCGGCCGATCACCCCGTTGCGGGAGACCGCCGCGATAGCACGGATATCCGACCGGGCATGCGGAGAAGAATCAACCATGGCGGCAAAACACCTCCGAACCGCTCCTCCGGCAAGCCTAACCTTTCCCGGAAGTCGGTCCCCGCACTTCCTTGCTGCCGCGACCCGCCCGCCCGAGAGCCTTCGCCAGAAGGCCCTCCGGCAAGGGTTTCGCCGGAGCACCTTCTTCGGGCAGGACGGGACGCAGCCGCTCCGAAAGCGCGTCACAATCAAGCCGGAGCCGGGCGATCTCCTCCTCCACCTCGCTTTGCCATGCCGCGCCGGAGGCACCGCTCCGACGCTCCATCTCGTCGGCGATTTCTTCGAGCACGGAACGCATGTCGCTCAAATCCTGATACGCTCGTTCGAACGCCTCCTCGATACGGTCTGGAACGGGAGGCGTCTCACGCAGGGAAGCGACCAGGCGAAAGTAGTCGGGCAGGGAAAGAAGCAAGGCGCCCACCACCGCAGCAAGGCCTGTCACGAGGACCGCGCCGACCGTCGGCTCCCGCCAGAGCGCCACTGCGGCGTAAGCGGATGCTCCGAAGCAAAGAATGCCGGAAATCCGCGAAATCCAGAGCCCCGGTCGATGCCCCGGTTCCGCAAACGAAGACCTGTCAAACCGCTCCCGCACCGTCTATGCGTTGCCTTTCTCCGGCACAGGCCGCGGGTAGAAGCCCACCTTGCGATAGACTTTTCCAAGAGTGCGGTAGGCCCGCTTCTGGGCGGCGGCCGCGCCGTCGCGCAGAACGGTCTCGAGATGGGTCTTGTCCGCCATGAGTTCCTCGTAACGGTTTTGCACCGGTTCGAGAAGGGCGATCACTGCGTCCGCGGTCTCGCGTTTGAGGTCCGCGTAGCCCTTCCCCGCGAAACGGTCCACCAGGTCGGGCACCTCGGTGCCCCCGGCTGCGGAAAGAATCTGGAGCAAGTTCGAAACCCCCGGTTTGTCCTCGCAGGCGCGGATTTCGGAGCCCGAGTCGGTCACCGCGGACATCACTTTCTTGCGGATGCGCTCGGCGGGATCGAGGAGGTAGAGCGTCGCCAGGGGGTCCTCGTCCGATTTCGACATTTTGCGACCCGGATCCTGAAGGGACCGGATACGGGCCGCCGCTTTCGGGATGGCCGCCTCCGGGACCGTGAACGTTTCGGAGTAGTTGTGGTTGAAACGGCGGGCCAGATCGCGGCACAACTCGAGGTGCTGTCGCTGGTCGTCCCCGACAGGGACCTTGTCCGCGTTGTACAGGAGGATGTCGGCGGCCATGAGCACCGGATAGAAC
>CAYVUQ010000231.1:0-3262 GCA_964454915.1 uncultured Puniceicoccaceae bacterium | reverse complement strand
CAAGGGCGGCGCTGTTGTTTTCGAGATATTTGAGTTGCTGAATGGTTGGAGGAACGTTTAGACGAAAGCGGAGGAGAATGAGTTCCAGCGTCTTCCCCGTCAATCCCTGATTTCAAGATTTTTTCCAAAAAAATTCCACCATGCGCCAGGCACCCTCCCGAATCGAATCGATCGGCGACGAGATCGCCATCCTGTGGCCCGACGGCAGCGAGTCCTACCTGCCCCACGAGTACCTACGGGAAGAATCCCCGAGAGCCGAAAACCAGGGCGAGGTGGACATCCTGGGTGTTCGCCACGGGGGGGACGGCCCGCGGCTGTATCCCGGCGTGCGCATCGTGGGCTGGGAAAAGGTCGGCAACTACGCGGTCTGTTTCCACTTCTCCGACGGCCACTCCACCGGAATTTACTCGTGGGACTACCTGTGGGATCTCGACCGGAAACGGAACCGCTGAGATGCCACGCCAATCCGAACCCGGGAGCTGTCCGCACCAAAATCTTTTTCTCCCCGGTCTTTCCGATTGCGCAGCGGGGGAGGACCGGGCATCGTGCCCGATTTTCCCATGAAGCTCTTCTTCAAGTTTCTGACCCTTTTCGTCGTCTTCGGGCTGGTCGTCTTCGCGTTGTACGAGTTCAAGTACAACCAGATTCAGGAGGCGATGGCGATGGGCGAGAAGATGGCACCGCCTCCGCCCACGGTGGCCGTGGTCGATGCGGCCAGGCAGGCGTGGCGCAACCGCATACCGGCCGTAGGCACGCTGACTGCCAGCGAGGGGGTGACACTGGCCGCCGAGATCGACGGGCTCGTCTCCGAAATCCACTTCGACTCGGGCCAGGAAGTGAAGAAGGGGGCACTGCTTCTCGTGCAGGACCATTCCGTAGAATCGGCGAACCTGGAAGCAGCCCGCGCCCGCAAGGAATTGGCCGGGCTCAACTTCAAACGCGCCAGCGACCTTCTCGACCGCAAGACCATCTCCGAGGCCGATTTCGACGCCGCACGGGCCGAAAAACAACGGGCGGAGGCGGAGGTTCGGAGCATCGAAGCTCTCATCAACAAGAAACGCATCGCCGCGCCGTTTGCCGGAACTTTGGGCATCCGGCAGGCCAGCCTCGGCCAATTGCTCTCGCCGGGCGACCCCATCGCCGTTCTTGAGGCCTCCGATCCTCTCTACCTTGATTTCAACCTGCCGCAGCGGGAACTCGACCGGATCGCGGTCGAACAAAAGGTCTCCTTCACCGTCGATGCCTTCGGAGACCGCACGTTCGAGGGGACGGTCCAGGCGATCAGCCCGCGCGTCAACCCGACCACCCGCAACGTGGCCGTCCGCGTCTCCGTGCCCAACCCGAAGCGCGAGCTGCGCTCCGGCATGTTCGCCAGCCTCGAGCTGGACCTGGGCGGGTCCGACGACTGGGTCACCATCCCCGACACCGCGGTGAGCTACAACCCCTTCGGCAACGGCGTGTACGTGGTCCGCGAGCTGAAAAACGAGGACGGCTCCACTTTCGAGGGCGTCCGCCAGGTGTTCATCGATATCGTCCAGAAGCGCGGCGATCTGGTCGCGGTCCGCAAGGGGATCGAACCGGGTGACCGCGTCGTAGTGGCCGGCATCGCCAAACTGCGCGACCGCTCCCCGGTGCGGATCAACAACGACATCCTCCCCGACGCCACGAAGGATCCGAAACCGGCCGAGGGCTGAAACACCGGCCGCGCCGCAACGCCATGAAATTCACGGATATCTTCATCCGGCGACCGGTCCTCGCCACGGTGGTCAGCCTCCTGATCCTTCTGCTCGGGCTGGCCTCCATCTTCCGGCTCAACGTCCGCCAGTTTCCGCAGACCGACGTGTCGGTGGTCGTCGTCAACACCGTGTACGTGGGTGCCGACGCCGATCTGGTGCGCGGGTTCATCACCACACCCCTGGAGCGGGTCATCGCCAGTGCGGAGGGGATCGACTACCTCGAGTCGTCCAGCTCCGCAGGCATCAGCACCATCCGCGCCCACCTGCGGCTCAACTACGACCCGATCCGCGCCCTCACCCAGATCAACACCAAGATCAACCAGGTCCGCAACGACCTCCCGCCGGAAGCCGAGGCCCCGGTACTCGATATCGAGGACCCGGACAGCCAGATCGCGTCCATGTACCTCGGTTTCTACTCCGAGGAACTTCAGGCCAACGAGATCACCGACTATCTCACCCGTGTGGTCCAGCCGCGGCTCTCGGCGGTGGCGGGCGTCCAGAGGGCCGACATCCTCGGTGCCCGGACCTTCGCCATGCGGATATGGCTCAGGCCCGACAAGCTCGCCGCCCACGGCCTGACCGCCGCCGATGTGCGCCGGGCACTCGCCGCCAACAACTTCCTCTCCGCCCTGGGGCAGACCAAGAGCGAGTACATCCAGGTCTCCATTACCGCCAACACCGACCTCCAGGACGCTGCACAATTCCGCGATCTGGTCGTCCGCGAACAGGACGGCACCATCATCCGGCTGGGCGACGTGGCCGAGGTGGTGCTCGGCTCCGAGAACTACGACAGCGATGTCCGCTTCGACGGCAAGCAGGCCACTTTCATGGGCATATGGGCACTCCCGACGGCCAACACCCTCGACGTCATCGCCGGCGTCCGCGACGCGCTTCCCACCATTGAGGAAAACCTCCCGGCTGGCCTCGATCTGGGCGTGCCCTACGACGCCACGAAATACATCGAGGACGCCATCGACGAGATCGGGATCACCCTCGCCGAGACCCTCTCCATCGTCATCATCGTCATCTTCCTGTTCATCGGCTCCCTCCGGGCAGTCGCCGTGCCGGTGGTGGCCATGCCGCTGTCGCTGATCGGAGCCGCTTTCCTCATGCTGGTCTTCGGGTTCACCATCAACCTGCTGACCCTGCTGGCCATCGTGCTCTCGGTCGGCCTGGTGGTGGACGACGCCATCGTCGTCCTCGAAAACGTCGAACGGCACCTGCGCATGGGCAAGAGCCGGTTCGACGCCGCGATCGACGCCGCCCGCGAGCTGGTCGGGCCCATCATCGCCATGACCCTCACCCTGGCCACGGTGTACGTGCCGATCGGCTTCCAGGGCGGGCTCACGGGTGCGCTCTTCCGCGAGTTCGCCTTCACCCTGGCTGGCGCGGTTGTGGTCTCGGGCGTGATCGCCCTGACCCTCTCGCCGATGATGTGCTCGAAAATCCTGCCCAGGGAGTTCAGCCCCAACGGACTTGTCTCCCGCCTCGAACGGGGCTTCGACACGCTCAAGGGGATCTACGGA
>CAYVUQ010000230.1:0-3278 GCA_964454915.1 uncultured Puniceicoccaceae bacterium | reverse complement strand
CATGCGAAAAAAGAATGTATTTGTCGTCGGAATGAACGATTTCAATCGCCGTCTTCTGGAACAAGCCCCGCACGCCGGAGATTACAACTTTCACGTGCTTTTAGACCCGGCTGAATTGCTGGAAACCTATGAATTCCCCATTTCGGAAATGGTCAAGCGAAGCATCGACCAAATAAAGGCGTTTCAGCATCAAACGAACGAACCCGTTGATGCAATATGCGGGTATATGGATTTTCCCGTCAGCACTATGCTGCCGCTCATCTGTAAGGAATTCGGCGCACGGTCTCCGAGTCTTGAGAGCCTCCTCATGTGCGAGCACAAATATTGGAGCCGGGTGGAGCAGCAGAAAATTGTACCCGATAATATTCCTGAATTCTGCGCATTTGATCCTTTCGATGATAAAGCCCTTTCCAAGATCGATCTCCCCTATCCGTTCTGGATCAAGCCGATCAAGTCCACCGGCTCTTTTCTGGGTTTTCGCATAAATACGGAGGATGATTTCACATCGGCGATTCCTCAGATTCGGGAACAGATCAATCTCATCGGCGATCCGTTCAACTTTGTATTGGGACAGGTGACGCTCCCGTCGGAAGTTGCGGATGTGGGTGGAAACCATTGTGTGGCCGAGGGCATTATTGAGGGACGGCTTTGCACTCAGGAGGGTTACTCTTTAAACGGCCGTGTGGAATCCATGGGAATTGTCGATTCCATCCGATATGAAAACGGCGTCAGCTTTTTCCGCTACGAGTACCCCTCGACGCTTCCTTACAAGATCCAAGAGCGCATGCAGCGAATTACCGAGAAAATCATTCCCGCAATGAGATTCGATGATTCGGCTTTCAATATCGAGTACTACTGGAATCGTGAAAAGGACAAAATTTGGCTTCTCGAAATCAACACCCGAGTCTCTCAGTCCCACTCGGAGGTGTTTCGAAAAGTCGACGGGGCCTCCAACCAGGCCGTCACCGTGGATGTGGCGCTCGGGCGTGATCCGGATTTTCCCAACCAGAGAGGAGAATTTCCACGAGCGGCCAAGTTTTTCTGGCGTTTGTTCGAAGACGGTGTCGTCCGAAAGGTCCCAAGCCGGGAGGAGATCAAACGGGTGGAAAAGGAGGTTCATGGTGCTGTGGTCCGCCCACAAGTGACCCAGGGGATGCGACTTTCCGACCTGCTGGAGCAGGACAGCTACAGCTATGCGATTTGCCATCTTTTCATCGGAGGCGAGGACCAGAAGGAACTATTGGACAAATACATCCGGTGTCAGGAACTGCTCACTTTCGAAGTCGATCCGTCACCCGAAAAATAGAAAGAGGTCGAAGTCAAATGAAGATCCGAAAAAGATTTCCAAGGAAAGTCAAGGAAGTCGAACATATGACGATTCCCATGCGCGACGGGACGCTTCTGGCCGCGCGCATGTGGATTCCTGAAGATGCGGAAAAATCACCGGTTCCGGCAATCCTTGAATACATACCTTACAGAAAACGGGATTTAACCGCCGAGCGCGATGTTCGGCACCATGCGTATATTGCCGGTTTCGGTTACGCATCCGTACGGGTCGATCTTCGCGGCAGCGGTGAGTCGGAGGGAGTCCTCACGGACGAATATCTCCAGCAGGAATTGGACGACGGCGTCGAGGTGATCAACTGGCTTGCAAAGCGGACGTGGTGCACCGGCGCGGTGGGGATGATCGGTATTTCATGGGGTGGTTTCAACGGCCTCCAGATCGCCGCGCTTCGTCCGGAACCGCTCAAGGCGATCATCACCATCTGTTCGACTGACGACCGATACGCCGATGATGTTCACTATATGGGAGGGTGTTTGTTGGGGGACAATCTTTCATGGGCTTCGACGATGTTCGACCAAAACACGCATCCTCCCGATCCGGTCCTGGTCGGCGAAAAATGGCGCGATATGTGGATGGATCGGCTTGAAAAGAGCGGTTTTTGGCTGGAGACCTGGATGCGCCACCAGCACCGTGATCACTACTGGAAGCACGGGTCGATTTGTGAAAACTATGATGCCGTCGCCTGCCCGGTAATGGCGGTCAGCGGCTGGGCGGACGGCTATTCCAACGCGGTTTTCCGCCTCATGGAAAACCTTTCCGCACCCCGCAAGGGATTGCTCGGCCCATGGAGCCACAAATATCCTCATGAGGGCGTGCCGGGACCGGCCATCGGGTTTTTACAGGAAGTGCGAGCCTGGTGGGACCGGTGGTTGAAAGGCATCGAAAACGGCACGGAGAAAGAGCCCATGTTACGCGTCTGGATGCAAGACAGCGTCCCCCCCACGACCAGCTACATCGAACGGCCCGGCCGATGGGTGGCGGAACCATCTTGGCCCGTTTCCACCATGGATTCTCTTCGATTTATATTGGACCATAGCCGTCTAGCGTCAAGTGACGAAATGATAGAGGAAAAACCGCTTTCCATCCAGTCACCGCTGGCAGTCGGGCTCTTTGCCGGCAAGTGGTGCAGTTATCAGGCCCCGCCCGATTTGCCCCATGATCAGCGGCAGGAAGACGGAGGGGCGCTTGTTTTCGAAAGCGACTTTCTGGATAAGGATATTGAAATTCTCGGCGCCCCCGAAGTCGAACTGGAGTTGTCCTCTAACGAACCAGTGGCGATGGCAGCCATCCGCCTCTCCGATGTTCAACCCGACGACAAAGTGACCCGTATCACGTATGGAATTCTGAATCTAACGCATCGCAACGGACATGAAAATCCAGAGCCTCTGGAGCCGGGCAGACGCCACCGAATCAAATTACATTTAAACGGAGTTGCACAGCGGTTTCCGAAAGGTCATCGAATTCGACTTTCCATCTCCACCAGTTACTGGCCTCTGGCGTGGCCTTCCCCCAAGCCCGTCCAACTCACTATCTACTCGGGAATCAGCGCCTTGACGCTCCCGGTCCGTCCACCCCGAGCCGAAGATAAAAAACTCCGGACCTTCTCAGCTCCCGAGGGAGCGGAACCGTTAAACGCGGTTCTCATCAGGCCGAGAGAGGAGGAGTGGAAGGTTGTTCGGGACCTGAAGCGGGACGTTTCCACGCTCGAGGTCATATTGGACACCGGAACCACCCGGTATGAGGACATTGACCTGGAAATTAGCTCGCGAACAGTAGAAACCTACAGCTATCGGGCCGACGATTACGATTCGCTTGCTGGAGAAACGCGATGGGAACGGAAATTTTCCCGAGGCGACTGGCTGGTGCGCACCATAACACGCACGCTGTTGACATCAAATGAAACCGACTTCCATCTTCGGGCCGATTTGGATGC
>CAYVUQ010000229.1:2566-3282 GCA_964454915.1 uncultured Puniceicoccaceae bacterium | reverse complement strand
GTCCTGGAACTGCGCGGATGAGTTTTCTGGTCAGGGTAGTCGTAAAACTGCGTCGATGAGTTCCCGGGTTTTTGTGTGCCGGGGGCGGTTGAAGATGTTCGTCGTGGTGCCGTGCTCGACAATGCGGCCCGTGTCCATCACGGCGACTTGTTTGCAGAGTTCCTCGACCACATGGAGGTCGTGGGTGATGAAGAGCAGGGCGATTCCGGTGCGGTCGGCCAGGTCCCGTAGCAGTTCGGTGATCGCGCACTGGGTGGTGACGTCCAGAGCGGAGACGGCTTCGTCGCACACGAGGAGCCTCGGGCGTGGGGCGAGGGCGCGAGCGATGCAGATGCGCTGTCTTTGGCCGCCGCTGAACTCGTGGGGGTGGCGGTCCATGGTTTCGACGGGGAGACGCACGGTCTCGAGAAGGCTCTTTGCCTCTGTTTCGGCGTCGGCGGTGCTCAGCGGCTTTGATCGGGCCCGCAGGGCTTCGAAGAGGGTCTGCCGGATCGTGCGGCGCGGGCTCAGGGAATGATAGGGGTCCTGGAATACCATTTGTACAAGGCGTGCGCGTTCGCGGCGGTCGATTTTGCAGACGTCCTTGCCGCCGATGTGCACGGAGCCACAAGAGGGAGTAACCAAATCGAGAATGGCCCGGGCGAGAGAGGATTTGCCGCTGCCGCTTCCTCCGACAAGACCCACCCGGTCGCCGTCGGCGATGGACAGCGAGACGT
>CAYVUQ010000229.1:0-2556 GCA_964454915.1 uncultured Puniceicoccaceae bacterium | reverse complement strand
GGATAGACGACCGAAAGGTTTTTCACCTCCAGGAAGGGTTGGATGGTTGTCATACTGTCGTTGGTCCCCGCGCCGCGGCGATGAGGGACCGGGTGTAGGGATGGACGGGGCGTTCGAGGATTTCCCGGCAGTCACCGGTTTCTACGAGACGGCCCTGGAGAAGGACCGCCACCCGGTCGGCGTAGTGGGCCACCACCCCGAAGTCGTGGGTGATCAGGAGGACGGCGCGGCCCGCGTTGGTAGCCTGGGAACGGAGCAGGTCCAGAATGCCCCGGCGAAGAGTCGGGTCCAGGGCGGTGGTGGGTTCGTCGGCAATGAGGACATCGGGTTCATTGGCCAGGGCCATGGCGAGGACAACCCGTTGTTGCATCCCACCGCTGAGATGGTGGGGGTAGGCCCGGAGGAGCCGACGGTCGGGGTCGAGGCGGACGGAGCGAAGGAGTGCGGAAACTCTACCGTTCCGCTGCTGCTTTGACAGGGGTGGGGAGAAGGCCTCCGCCACTTGAGAGAGGATGCGCATGGACGGATGAAGGGCCGAGGATGGTTCCTGAAAGACGAAGCCGATCCGTCGCCCGCGAAAGGGCTTGAAGGCCGCGGGGTCGGCGACCGGGATGCGGGTGCCGTCGAGGAAGACGGTGCCTTCCACGCTTGTGTCGGATGGGAGCAGTCCCCCCGCTGCGAACCCGGCGGTGGATTTGCCGCTGCCGCTTTCGCCGACCAGGGCGAGAACCTGTCCGCGGAGGAGTTCTGCGGAAAAATCGCGCAGGGCGGGTGCGGCATCCGGTGGTGTGTGGGGATAGCGCACCGACACGCACTCGAAGCGCAACAGGGAGTCTGTTTCACGGCTTCCGCTCATTCAAAACAGCAGGTCGATCCAGAACTCCGTCGTGGTCAAACCCTTTGGCGGGGAAATGTCGAGTGATTCGAGAGCTTCGAGGACGTGTTCCGGGGTATGAAAACAACCGGGCAGGAGAGCGGCGGCGTCTCGTCCGACGGAGGGATATCCAGGAAAGTCCACGACGGCTTTCAGTATTTTTCCTTTGGATACATCAAGATGACAGCGGTTCTCGCCGATGGAGTGATCCAGGCTGTAGGGGGGGGAGCGTCCGAAAACCCAGTCGGGGTCCCGGTAGCGTGGTTGCAGTTCCAGTGCTGCTTCGAGGATGTCCCCGGGCAATTGGCGGATCCTTTCCCGAACGGGTTCACGGGCTTGCAGGTCGGTGAGGATGGCTTCGGCGAAGGCGTGGATGTCTTCGATTTCCGGGAGAAGCGATGAGAGATTGCGGGTGGGGCTGCGGTTGGAGTCGATGGAGCGGTCCCGGTAGGGGCCGGTGTCGGGACTCAGGGTGCGGTGCATGGCGTCGAGGTCGGCGTCGAAGAGAAGGGTTCCGTGATGAAGGACTCTGCCGCCGGAAAAGTATTCGGCGTTGCCGGAAAACTTGGCTTTACGGCAAAACAGATCGCTACGGTTGCGGATTTCCGCTGGAATTCCCCGGTTGTGGAAGAACGGGAGGATGGTTCCGAGATGTTTGCAGAAATCGATGCGGGGTTCGCCGGTGGCGATGATGGAGAAATTGAGATTTCCGCGGTCGTGATACACTGTTCCGCCGCCCGAAAGCCGTCTGTACACGGGAATCGCACGGCGGTGCACCTCGCGCGCGGAAACCTGGGACCAGATGTTTTGGTTCTTGCCGACGTGCAGGGATGGCGGGTTGACCCAGAGCACGAGGAACTCGTGCCGACTGTGCCGCAACAGCGTCTCCTCCAGAGCGGCGTGCCAGGCGGGGTCCTCGTCCGGCGAGAAGAAGGCGAATCGGTGCACCGCTTCAGAGTCCGCCGCCGCTTTCGTTGGCGACTTCACGGACGAGATCGAGGAACGGGGGATACTCGCGGAGACTGTCGAGATCGGAATCGCGGAGCATGGCGTCGGCATCGGCATAGCCACGGTCCACGGCATCGCGGAGTGATTTGACGGCATCTTCCGGGCGGTCGTCGAGTGCGAGGCTGCACGCAAGGTTGTAGTGAGCGACGGGATTTTCCGGGTCGTGCCGCACGATCCGGCGGTCGATTCGCAAGCCGTCGGTGATGCGTCCGCACTCTGTGTAGAGGTGTGCGAGTACGGAAAGGACCCGGACGTCCTTCGGGTCGCGGTGGGAAAGGTTTTCGAAAAACCCGATTTCGTAGGACAGGTTCGGAGTTTCCTTCGAAGGATTCGGCTGCGCACTTTCCATAAGGAGGCGTCGGCCCGGAGTCAGTTGTGCGAAGTGCCCAATGAGGTGGCCTTGCGGCGGGCTTCCTCAACGGCACCCGGTGTCGGGTCGTTTCGGTGTCGCGCCTGCACCTGGAGCCTCTGGGATACGACCTCGAGTCCCAGTTTTGCGGCGACCGCCTTGCCGTACCACTCCATGAACGGGGCGTCCACCTCGTAGATGCGGTCGTCGTCCAGACAGATCACCTGTGCCTTGAACGTGTCGGCGGAGCGGTGTGCCATGTAGTATTTGAAGTCCTTGCCGACATCGACCTCGCGGATGAGCCCACTCTCGACCAGGATAGGGA
>CAYVUQ010000228.1:0-3296 GCA_964454915.1 uncultured Puniceicoccaceae bacterium | reverse complement strand
CGGTGTTCGTGATCGGAGGCGCGGAAGTGTACCGCCTGACCCTTCCGCGCTGGGACGAAGTCGTCCTCACGAGTGTGGAAGGCGGATATCCCGGCGACATCCTCATGCCCCCCTTCGAACATCTCTTCGGCGAACCGGAGGACATCTTCCAGGGGGAAGGATTCACCGTGCGCCGTTTTCTGAAACCCCCGGGATAGGAAGGCTTCCCACCTCCTCTTTTCGGGAAAGTTATCTCTAGACAGGGGGGTATCCATGCTTAACTTCTAACCTTCATTGCGAATTTTTATGGAGTAATGATCCGGTTTGCGCCCGCCAGACGAGCGTCTCCCGGACTCCTCATGAACAAAACCACACGTATGGACAGAATTCAGTATCAGCCCGGTGCACAGGGCCTCTACAGCCCGGAGAACGAGCACGAGAATTGCGGCATTGGCCTCATCGTGGACATGAAAGGCCGTCGCTCCCGCGACATTGTCAGGGGTGCTCTCGACATTTGCGAAAACCTCGACCACCGTGGCGGCTGCGGTTGCGACCCGATCACCGGCGACGGGGCCGGACTTTTTATCCAGCTGCCCGACAAGTTTCTCCGCAAGGCCTGTGCGGGGGAGGGTGGTTTCGATCTTCCGGAAGAGGGTGACTACGGGGCTGGCTTCGTGTTCTTCTCCCGCGACGCGGAGGAGCGGCGCAACGAGGAGGAGATCATTGAGGAAATCGTGGCCGAGGAAGGTCTGAAGATGCTCGGTTGGCGGGACGTGCCGGTGCGCAGTGAGATTCTCGGCAAGGCGTCCGCTGAATGCGAACCCTTCATGCGGCAGTTCTTCGTCGAGCGTGGAGCGGGAATCGACCGCGGTCTTCCCTTCGAGCGGAAGCTCTACGTCGTGCGGCGGGTGGCCACCCACCGGATTCGTTACAGTGGCGAGGACGAGGATTCGCTCTTCTACATCAGCTCGCTCTCCAGCCGCACGATGACCTACAAGGGCATGCTCACAACGGGGCAGCTGGAGCCGTATTTCCCGGACCTCTCCGATCCCGACATGGAGTCCGCTCTCGCGCTGACGCACTCCCGTTTCTCGACCAACACCTTCCCGAGCTGGCCGCGTGCCCAGCCCTTCCGCTATCTGTGCCACAACGGTGAAATCAACACGGTCCGCGGCAACGAGAACTGGCTCCACGCCCGCCAGATGCAGCTCGCCAGTGATGTGTTCGGCGACGATTTGAAGAAACTTCTCCCCATCATCCGGGAGGACGGTTCCGATTCGCAGAAGTTCGACAACTGCCTCGAATTCCTGGTGCTCTCCGGTCGCAGTCTGGCCCACGCGATGATGATGATGATTCCCGAGCCCTGGGAACGTCACAAAAACATGCCGCAGTGGAAGCGGGACTTCTACGAATATCATGCCTGCCTGATGGAGCCCTGGGACGGGCCGGCTTCCATGGCGATTTCCGACGGGGTCCAGGTCGGCGGCACTCTTGACAGAAACGGTCTGCGGCCCTCCCGGTATTACGTCACTGCCGACGACAAGGTGATTCTCGCCTCCGAGGTCGGTGTGCTGGCGGGGATTGAGCCGAAGAACGTCGTCAAAAAGGGACGTCTCGAGCCGGGCCGGATGTTCCTGGTGGACATGGAGAAGGGCCGGATCGTGGGCGACGAGGAGCTGAAGAGGCAGATCGCCTCGGAGCATCCCTACGGCGAATGGCTGAAGGAAAACCTCGTTCAGGCCGAAACCCTGCCAAAACCGGCGGAAAAGGACACTCCTGTCGATGATTTCGGGACGATCGGGAAACGGCAGAAGGCGTTTGGATACACCTTCGAGGACATGCGTTTCCTCATCGGACCCAGTGCCGAGACCGGCAAGCAGCCGCTCGGTTCCATGGGCAACGATGCGCCGCTGGCGGTCTTTTCCGACAAGCCGCAGCTCCTCTACAACTACTTCAAGCAGCTGTTCGCCCAGGTCACCAATCCGCCGATCGACCCGATCCGCGAAGAGCTGATCACGGCCAGCGTGACCTTTATCGGCTCCGAAGGGGACCTGACCCGTCCGACGCCGGAAAGCTGCCGCATGATCAAGTTTGAGAGCCCTCTGATCGACCGTCGCCAGCTCGCGCAGCTGAGCCACATCGACAAGCCCGGCTTCGCGGCGACCCGGTTGCCGATCACGTTCGAACCCGAAATGGGCGGACTGTCCGAGGGCCACAACAATATCGCCGAACCGCGCATCTCCGGCAAAGGCCTCGAAGCGGCACTCGACAAACTCTTTGAAAACGCCGATGCCGCCATCCGCGACGGGGTCAATATCCTTATCCTGTCCGACCGCAAGATTGGACCGAGGAAAGCACCGATTCCGGCTTTGTTGGCCGTGGCCGGTCTGCACCACCACCTCGTCCGCCGGGGCACCCGCACCCGCGTTTCCATCGTGCTTGAGTCGGGCGAGCCGCGCGAGGTCATGCACTTCGCCCTGCTTCTCGGATACGGCGCGGACGCCATCAATCCCTACCTGGCACTCGAAACGGTCCGCCACATGGTCGCCGGGCAAGAGATCGGGATGGACGGGGACAAGGCTTGCGCCAACTTCCTCAAGGCGAATCTGAACGGGGTCATCAAGACGATGTCCAAGATGGGCATCTCCACGGTGGCTTCCTATCGTGGTGCACAGATTTTCGAGGCGATCGGACTCAATCACCGGGTGATCGACAAGTATTTCACAAAGACCCCGTCGCGCGTCGAGGGAATCGGTATGGGCGTGATTGCCCGTGAGGCGGAAGCCCGGCACAACAAGGCCTTCGCTCCGCGCGACGACGGCCGCGGCGGTCCGCTCGATCCGGGCGGAGTCTATCAGTGGCGGGCCGACGGCGAACGGCACGTCTTCAACCCGATCACCATTCACAAATTGCAGAAGGCTACGCGCCTGGGGGACTACGCCATCTTCAAGGAATACTCCGACGCGGTGAACAACCAGTCGAAGGAGACCTACACCCTGCGGGGGCTGATGGAGTTCAAGTTCGACGAGTCCAGGTCCATTCCGCTCGAGGAAGTGGAGCCGGTCGAGGAGATCGTGAAACGCTTCAAGACCGGTGCCATGTCCTACGGTTCCATCTCGAAGGAGGCGCACGAGTCGCTCGCCATCGCCATGAACCGTCTCGGTGGAAAATCCAATACCGGAGAGGGCGGCGAGGACATCGACCGGTTCACCCCGGACCCCAACGGCGATTCGCGGCGTTCCGCGATCAAGCAGGTGGCTTCGGGGCGGTTCGGCGTGACCAGCTTCTACCTCGTGAACTCCGACGAGATTCAGATC
>CAYVUQ010000227.1:0-3328 GCA_964454915.1 uncultured Puniceicoccaceae bacterium | reverse complement strand
AAGTACGCGGTGTCCGCTAATCCTTCCTCGTTTTCGAGATTGATGTGGTCCGCGTCCACGAAATAGTCGCCCGACCATCCGAGTTCAGCCACGGCGGCGTCGGCCTCTTCTCGCAGGCTGGAAGGCCGGGTGCCCACGATGGTGTGCTCCCGGTGGGACTTGTTCCAGACCGGGCACACCGAGACGCCCTCATCCTTTGCCTTGATGACGGCCTTGAGTTGGGCGGTGCCTTCCGCACCGAAGCGGTCGCCCATGCCGAAGCTGTACTTTGGGAGTGTCTTGTTCATGTCCTTCAATCCGCCGATTTCGGGTTTCGTGCGTTGATGCGCCTTTCAGCTTCGAGGAGAATCTCCTCGCATCCGGCAAATTTATGGTCGTCGAGCGTCAACCGCTTTTGTTTTCCGTCCTCCTCGTAGATCGCGTAGGCAATCCCCTTTTTCTTCCACTTCTTCCGGTCGGTGTCGACAATCGAATCGAACGGCACCCGTTGACCCGATGCGCCGATGATGGTCTCGTCGTCCGCGCGGACCGAGAGGCGGTGGTTCAGCAGAATCCAGGTGCCGAAGCCCAGTGCGAAGATCATCAGGGACCACCCGATGACCCGCTGTTCCCGGATGGCGGCATCGGTCCGCTCTTTCGGTGGTTTGGTGGAGAAGCCCTCTTCCTCCGCATATCGTTTCCAGGCAAGTTTAACGACCGCACTGTCGCCATCCTCGGCCTCTCCTGATTCTACCATCTCGTCGCGGATCTCCGCAAATGCGCGGTAGCGTTCTGCCTCGGCCGGCCAATTGAGATAGCCGTCGAGGAGGAACCAGGCCGCAATCCCGAAGAACATCAGGAAGAGGATCAGCATCCGCCGCCGCCATTCGAAGGATATCCGTGCATGAACGTTCATGCGGCGGACCCTAGACGGATCGAGCACCCGGGCAACCTGAAAAATCCCGAACCGCCGGGCGGACGGATATTGCGGACCACGGCAAGTAGTCGTGGGTTTCTATCCCCCCGATAGCGTCATGCATGTGTGCCTTTCGGAATGGCCAGGTGGCGACGGAATCGCCTATCGACCACGGCTCGGAACAGGGTTGCGGTTTTCTTCGGGGGCGTCAAAGTACACAGGTCATGGACAAGATTGAACGTGCCGACGTCTTTGAGAGCATTCACTCCGTTCTTCTCAAGGCCGTCGAACTCGGCGCGAGCGACATTCACTTGAAAACAGGAAAGCTCCCCGTCCTGCGGGTGCGGGGTGATCTGGTGGTGTTGAACGACTATTCGAAGATGAAGGCGGAGGTCATCCGGGCATTCATCGAGGAAACGACCAAGGGAGTTTTCCGGGACCAATGGGAGCAGGAGTTTCAGGTGGATTACGCGTACCGGCTGGCCGATGCGGGACGTTTTCGGGTGAACGGCTTTATCCAGCGGTCGCAGCCCGGACTGGTCTTCCGCCTCGTCAAGGAGCAGCCGCCTACGTTCGAAGACCTGAACCACGAACCCGGGCTTTTCGAACGCCTGTGCCGACTGAAGGACGGGATCGTCCTGATCGGCGGTGCGACGGGCTCGGGAAAAAGTTCCACCCTGGCGGCCATGCTGAACCTGATCAACAGCAAGTACGACAAGCACATCATCACCCTCGAGGACCCGATTGAATACACCTACACCGACCACCGCTCCCTGATCAACCAGCGGGAAATCGGCATCGATATCCATACGTTCGAGAGCGGCTTGCGCGCCGTGCTCCGGCAGGACCCGGACATCATCCTGATCGGCGAAATGCGCGGGCGGCACACGTTTGAGACCGCCTTGCGTGCTGCGGAGACGGGCCACCTTGTCTTGAGCACCGTGCACGCGGCCCACTCCCAGCAGGCCGTGCGCCGACTCTTCGAGTTTTTCCCGCCGGAGCAACAGGAGATCATGAAGCGGCAGATCGCCGAGGCGCTGCGTTGCACCATCGTCCAGAAGCTGGTGCCCAACCTCAAGGGCGACGGGCGATTGCCGATCAAGGAGGTTATGATGATCGATCCGTCCATTCGCAAGCTGATCGAGACCGGACAATTCGAGAAACTCTATTCGGCCATCGAGGCCGGAAAGGAGAGCGGATCGCAGACGTTCAACGCCGACCTCTACCGATTAATCAAGAGCAGGGCCGTTTCCAAGGACATCGCCCTGACGTATTCTCCCAATCCCAAGCAACTCGAAATGAACCTGAAGGGGATTTTCCTGAGTTCGGGCGGCCTGGTCGGCTGAGAATTGCTTTCTTCTTGAGTCCGCGCCCGTTCGTCCGCTCAAAAGGGGGATGAATTCAGAAATTCCCGGAGTATTGTTTGCAGGGCAGGGTGCCCAGTCCGTCGGCATGGGTCGTTCCCTTCTCGAAAATGGTTCGAGTGCGCGCGAACGTTTCGGCAACGCCGACGAGATTCTCGGCTGGGACCTTTCCCGGGTCATGTTCGAGGGGCCGACCGAGGAGCTTACGGAGACCCGTGCCTGTCAACCCGCGCTTTTCGTCCACGGGATCGTGGTCTTCGAAGATCTGAAGGCACGCAAGATCATCGACCGGTCGGCAGCGGTGGCAGGGCTCTCCCTCGGGGAGCTGACCGCCTTGACGGCGGCCGGTGCCCTGGATTTTGAGAACGGCCTGAAACTGGTCGCCGAGCGCGGTCGCCTCATGCAGGAGGCCTGCGAATGTACATCCGGGAGCATGGCCAGCGTGATCGGCGGCAACCGGGAAGAGGTCGAGGAATTGTGCGCCGAGTGCGGGGTCGAGATGGCCAATCTGAATTGTCCCGGCCAGATCGTGATCTCCGGAGCTACCGAGGGGATCGTGGAGGCCGTCGCCCGGGGCAAGGAGAAGGGGTTCAAGCTGGTCAAACAGCTGGTGGTGGCCGGTGCCTACCACAGTCGGCTGATGGAGTCGGCCCGGGAGGGGTTCGCCCCGTTCGTCGATTCCGCCTCAATCTCGATCCCGCAGTGCCCGTTTTACGCGAATGTGAGCGGGAAACGGGTGGACGACCCTGCGGAGATTCGTAAAGGCCTGGTGGCTCAGGTCGTATCGCCGGTCCTCTTCGAGGATTGTTTGCGGTCGATGGCCGCTGAACAAGACGAGCCCGTCGAATTGGTCGAGTGCGGGCCGGGCAAGGTCCTGGCCGGGCTGGTCCGGCGGACCGACCGTTCCTGGACCGTCCGCTCGTTCGCGGAAGCGGACGACTTTGCTGGCTGAACGGGGTTCGCATGCGTTCCACCGACACCATACGCAACTTCTGCATCATTGCGCACGTCGATCACGGGAAAACCACGCTCTCCGACCGGCTGCTCGAGCTCACGCGCACCGTGGACG
>CAYVUQ010000226.1:0-3346 GCA_964454915.1 uncultured Puniceicoccaceae bacterium | reverse complement strand
ATCGTCGATCATGACGGAAGGAAGGATGCCCCGGATCGCGACGAGCGCAACGATTCGGTTCGGCGGCGAAACCGGGCGGGCGACCGGACTCCACCCGGTTGGCATGCGGCGTGCTTCAACGGCAAGAGTTCGGATCACAACGGACCCGGTCGGGGGAATGCCTCCGGTCGCGTATCTTCCACAAAGCAATCCAAACCAAGCTATGAAAAACAAACTCAAGAAACCAGGACTCTCCTGGATATCCCTCGCGTTCTTCGTGGGCATCGCCGGGTTCGCCGGAACGGCGGTCGCCCAGGACGAGGTCCCCGTCGAGGCCGAGGAGGTCACCGTTGAATTCGAGGAGGCGTACGGCGCTTTCATGGGCGATGTTACCGCCTCCTCGTTCTTCACCGTCAGCAATCTCTGGCTGCTCATCGCGGCGGCTCTGGTGTTCACCATGCACCTCGGCTTCGCCACCCTCGAGTCCGGCCTGACCCAGTCCAAGAACACGGTGAACATTCTTTTCAAGAACGTGTTCATCATTACCATGGGGATATTGACCTACGCGTTCTGGGGCTTCAACTCGATGTATCCGGGAGACTTTAACGGCTACTTCGCGCCAGGCTCCTGGTTCGACGTAAGTGCTTCGATGGACCTGATGTCCTCCGCCTACGCGGACTACACTTGGTACACCGACTTCATCTTCCAGGCGATGTTCGCGGCGACTGCCGCCACGATTGTTTCCGGTGCAGTGGCCGAGCGGGTGAAACTGTCCAGTTTCATGATCTTCGCCACCCTTCTGGTGACCTTCGCCTATCCGGTGACCGGTTCCTGGGAATGGGGTGGTGGCTGGCTGAACAACAACCCTGATGAGACGAAGCAGTTCGTTGACTTCGCGGGTTCATCCCTGGTGCACGGGTTCGGTGGTTTCGCGGCTTTGGCCTGTGTGATTCTCCTCGGTGCCCGCCGCGGGAAGTATGTGGACGGAAAAATCCGGCCGATCGTCGGCCACAGCATGCCGTTGGCCACCATCGGGGTGTTCCTCCTGTTCCTCGGCTGGTTCGGGTTCAATGGAGGTTCGGTCCTCAACGCTGATCCCTATCTGGTCTCGTTAGTCTTCGTGACCACGGCTCTGGCCGCTGCGGCTGGTGCGATGGGTGCGATCCTGCTTTCGTGGATTCTTCTGCGCAAGCCGGACCTCTCCATGGCACTCAATGGGATACTGGCCGGTCTGGTCGGCATCACAGCCGGTGCGGACACGATATCTCCCGCGATGTCCATCGTGGTCGGATTCCTTGCCGGTCTCCTGGTGGTTGTTTCGATCATCTTCTTCGACAAGATCAAGATCGACGACCCTGTCGGGGCAATTTCGGTACACGGAATCTGCGGGATCTTCGGAACCCTCGCTGTCGCTCTCTTCGGGGATGCTGCTCCGTTCGGCATCCAGCTGATCGGGACGCTGTCCATCTGCGCCTTCGCCTTCGCGTTCTCCTTCATCGTCTTCGGGATCATCAAGCTTACCCTGGGTATCCGGGTCTCCGAGGAAGAGGAAGCGGAAGGACTCGATATCGGCGAGCACGGTCAGGAGGCCTACGCGATCAAGCCCAGCTGATCTGCCGCTTTTTCTTGATCGAACACATCCGCATCCAGTAACCTGAGAACAAGGTAAAATCTATGAAACTCATCAAAGCCATCATCAAGCCCTTCAAACTCGAAGAAGTGAAGGAGGCCCTGGCCGAAATCGGCATCGAGGGAATGACCGTCACCGAGGTCAAGGGCTTCGGTCGCCAGAAGGGACACACGGAAATCTACCGCGGCAGCGAATACACGGTGGACTTCCTTCCGAAGGTCGAGCTCGAAGTCGCGGTTTCCTCGGAACTCGCCCAGAAGACCGTCGAAACCATCGTCAAGGCGGCCAAGACCGGCAAGATCGGCGACGGCAAGGTGTTCGTCCTCCCGATCGAGGAGTGCGTGCGCATCCGCACCGACGAGACCGGCGAAGCCGCTCTCTAAGGCCGATACGAATACCGCATCTTTCCACAGCAGTGCCCTCCGGGTTTCCCGGGGGGCACTTTTTTTGAGGTCGTACCGGATCAGGCCAGCAATCGGCGGGTCCGCCGGAGGCCCGAAAGCAGGCAGTTGCCGAGTGAAATGCCGTCGCGCGCGTTGCCCGCGAAGCCGAGGCCGGGATGAGCCGATTCGATCCGGTCGAGGATCGCCGTCATTGCGGTGAACCCGAGGTTGTACTGAGGGATGGCCCGGGGCCAGAAGGTCGTCCGGTAGTAGGTTGGTTCGCCCTGTGCGCCCAGGAGATTGCGACAATTGTGGGTTACCGTTTCCAGCATCTTCTCCGTGGTCATCCGCGCGGCGTCGGGGTTGCGTGCGCCCCCGAGAAACGCCGAGAGAAGAACTTCGCCCGGAGGTGCGCGGTCGGGGAAAAGCGAGCTGTCGAAGAGGATTCCCAGCACCCCGCAGTTTTCCCGGCTGGGGGCCAGGACGCCGAATCCGTCGAGTGGATGCTTTACGTCTTTCCGCCGGAAAGCGATCCCCATAGTGGTGACGGGCGGGGCTTCTACGTTTGCGAAGGCGGCCAGGTCTTCGGCAATATCCTCTTCGAAGGGCAGTTCCGGCAGGGCGTGGGGGGGGATGCAGATCATCAGCCGGGGCGTGTGAACGGTCCGTGGGGTTCCGTCCGAGTCGCCGTCGCACCTCACCGTCCAGACGGTTTCGCCCCGGGCCAGATGCTGAAGACGAATTCCCGATTTGGTCTCGAATCCGCCTTTGCGGGAAAGGTGGCCGATCATCCCTGCGAGCCCGCCGGGGAAGGAGATCATCCGCCGTCCGTAGCGCGGTGTGCCGGAACGACGCCGTTCCCGGGCCGCCAGAAGAAAGGCACGGATCAGAGAGGGATGGGCGGAAGCAATTTCGGCTAAAGAGGGGAAGGCCGCTTGCAAGCTGACTTTGTCGGGGTCGCCCGCGAAGATACCGGAAACGAAAGGATCCGCCGGTCCCTCCCGGACTTCCCGTCCGAAGTGTCGCTCCACCCACGGACCGAGTGCCTCTTCGCCTGTCGGTGTTTTCCCGTGGAGAAAGGGTTCGGCGAGGAGCCGCAGTTTCCCCGTCGGCGACAAAAAGGAACCGAACAGGAAGCCGCCCGGGGAGGAAGGCAGGGGCACGGGTCGCCCCTTGCGTACGACAAACCGTTTGCGCGCCGCCGCGTCGGCATCCACAGCCTGTTCCCATAGTCCGCATTCCCTCAGGAATTGCTCCAATTCGGCATCCTGGACCAGGAGGGCGTGGGGGCCTCCCTCGACTGTGTAGCCGTCGCCCGTGTGGGTGAGGACGCTGCCGCCGAGGCGGGTTGCAC
>CAYVUQ010000225.1:0-3353 GCA_964454915.1 uncultured Puniceicoccaceae bacterium | reverse complement strand
ACCGATACGGCCGAAGCCGTTGATTCCGATTTGTCTCGGCATGGAATTTACCGGATTATGGATTAGAGAAATTAATGCGGAGTTCCCCCGGAAATGAGGAAAACAGGGTCCGATGAAAACTCTGCGGAACGTGTTGGCAAGAGAATAACCGGAAGATCGGGGGATTTTTCGAAAATGGGCGTATCACGAAGGGGTTCCAGGACATGGGAGCAGTATCCCCGGCACGCGGCAGGCCTGTTACTTGTGCGAAAGACTACTTGTCGGCCGTCCACAGTCCGCAGGAGAGGGCGGGCAGGTAGATGCCCTCGCCGCCAATGCGGTGGGGGGCGGTTTCGAGACCTTGGGGGGCCACCCGTTCCTGGTCCGCGATCTGGGTCCATATGAGGTCCCGGGCGTTTTCCGGCCAGGGGATCAGGGCGGGTTCGAAATGGGGGTTGATTGCGAAGAGAAGGCGGTCCTGGCCGGACTGGCCGTCGGCGTTGTAGAGGCAGGCGAGGGCGGATGAGTTTTCCGGGCCCGAGAAGGCCAGATAGCCGTCCCGGTGCCGCCCGGGGCGCAGGAGGGCACCTGCCGCCGAGAGCCGAAACCTGATCCAGTGCGCGAAATAACCGGCGGTGCCGGCATAGTAGGTCCGGCGTTCGTAATCGATGGCATTGAGATCGCCCCGCTGGTAGGTGTTGTGCACGCCGCGCTTGGTGCGGAGGCCGTCCTGCCCGGCCGAGACCATGGGCATGCCGAGGGAACAGAAAAGGAAAGCGGCCATCAGGTGGGTGCGGCGGCGGTCGGCGGGTGTCGGGTTCCATCCCTGGTGCTCTGCGTTTTCGGTGATGCGGTCGAGCCAGCAGAAGTCGTCGTGAGACTCGGAATAGTTCACCGTCTGCGCCGGCCAGGCGGTCCGGCTGCCCGCGGAACCGGACAGGAAATAGGCGGCGGCGTCGCGGTTTCCCGAACCGAGGAGATACGCGGATACGAAATCGCGGAAGCCGTCGTTCCACGAGGCGAACCCGGTGTCCTTCAACTCGTCGCCCAGGTGCCCGCGAAAGCTCCAGGGTTCCGCGATGAGCACGAGATCGGGAAAGCGTGCTTTGAGTGCCTTCTCGACCGCCAGGAGCGTCGGCTTGCCCACCAGATCGGCGAGGTCGAACCGGAAACCGTCCACTCCGTATTGCTCGACCAGATGGATGAGACTCTCGATGATGAGACGCCGCACCATGGGAGCATCCGTCCGCAGGTCGTTTCCGCATCCGCTCCAGTTCTTGAGGTAGTGGTGGGTGTCGAGATGGAAGTAGTAGTATTTGTCGAGAAAGAGGAGATTGTTGGGCTCCCCGATGTGGTTGTACACGACATCGAGGATGACCGTAAACCCCTGCTCGTGCAGAGCCCTTACGAGGTCGCGGAACTCCTCCACCTGCGCACCCCTGGCGGGATCACTTCCATAGGTGCTCTCAGGCGCAAAATAGTTCACTGGCATGTAGCCCCAATGGTATTCTTCCCTCGCCATACTGTCGAACTCCTGGACCGGCTGCAGTTCGATCGCATTGGCACCCAGCTCGTGCAGGTAGGACTTTCCGGAACGAATCCATCGCGCCAGCCCGGCGAAGCCGAGGCGTTCTTCGGCGGAAAAGTCTTTGGGCAGCTTTGCGAGAAGGTCCCTCACATGGCATTCGCAGACCACGAGGTCGTCCCAGCGTGGTGGCGTGAAATCGCGCGGGATGCCGCCTTTCGGGAAAACGTCTTCCCCGAGGACGATTCCCGGTCCGCCGCGGCCAACGGCAGCCTTTGCGTAGGGGTCGAGGACGGACGCCCCGGGGTCGAACTGGGTCGAGGTGTCGGGGTTCCGCCCGTGAACGCGGAAGCGGTAGAACCACTGGTGGAGGTTCCGCGGAACCGAGCCCTCCCATACCCCTTCCTCAGGCCCGGTCAACTCAACCGTCTCGGCGTCGGCCATGTCGGGCGCAGCCGAAATCTCGACCTCCACTTGATCGGCGCGGGGTGCGAACAGACGAAATAGCGTATGATCCGCGGTCGGGATGGCTCCGAGCGGCTTGTCGGAGGAGAGGCGCAGAAAACTCTCCGTCGGCGGAAGATGGCGGATTTCTTCGGCCTCTTCCGAGGACCAGAGAACCTGTTCGTGACCACTGGTCTGGTAGTCCTCCGGAACGGAGAATTCGAAAAGGTGGAGACCCGTTCGCTCCGGATGAAACTCGCGGTTGCAGACCCCGTTTTCGTCGAAGACCGCATTGGGAGCACTGCGGGATACATCGACCCAGACGCCGTCGCCATTCTGAAACTTGAAGACGAAGGGCCGGCTTGCGTCGATACCGTCGTCGGAAATCGCGGTAACGGCAAACGGCATCCCCTGGAGTCGGGTTCGGCGCATCCGCCACCTGGATGCTTCGCCGAGCGGGTTCCAGTCATTGAAGGCACCCGCGACATACATGCCCGGTTTCGCCAGCCGCTGAAACTCCCGCTCCGAAAGGTCGAAGGCGAACAGGAGTCTTCCGCGGAAGCGGAGATAGCCCGCCATTTGCGCAAAGAGCACGGGCGAACTCCGCTCAAGACTCGAGAACGGCCGTTTCGGGGGACCGAAGAAGAGGGGAGGCTTCTCCTTTCTGCTCACCCAGTCGCGGGAAAGGACGACCAGACCGGTCCGCGGAGATTCCCAGTAGGCATGCAGTATCTTCGGTTCATCGCTCACGGGGGGAACAGCAATGCGGGCACTGACGGATGTCAACCTGCGGGCCGAAGCTTTCGGACCGGGCTAGACATCGAGGCGGGACTGATTGGAGATAATGGGATTGGCCGGGGCGGCCACCCCGAAGTGGTCCAGATCGTAATCCGCTCCGGGGGGCTGATCGACGGGTGCGGAGATCCACGACCACGGTCCGCTCAGACCGCGCAGGTGATGTGGGCCGATCATGTTGCGCAGCGAGCTGGCGATCTCCACGGTGAGCGTGTGATCCCCGGCTTCGAGCGGCCCCTCGAAGCAAGCCTCGCAGGGAGGGTGCAGCACGGGTGTGGCGGCGGGTTTTTTGTCGAGCCACGCGCGAGCGGCGGCCCCCGTGAACGCGGGCAGTGCCACGCGCAAACCGCTCGCCGGGGGCGAGTCCAGAGTGAAGCGGTATTGATAGCGCGCCCAGCCGCGGTAGAAGGGCAGACCGGCGGCGGTGAGGTCCCCCTCGCAGAGCGTACGTGGAGCGACCGCCTTGAATCCGGCCGCGACGGGATCGACATCGAAATCGCCTCTCAGATAAACGGGCATGATCTCGACCAGGGCGGCCATCTCCCTGGCGCAGAGTACGAGCCGGTTTTGTCCGTTCTGCACGGACGACCCCACCGGTGCTTTCGCATAC
>CAYVUQ010000224.1:0-3371 GCA_964454915.1 uncultured Puniceicoccaceae bacterium | reverse complement strand
CGTCCGAGAGAAACGAGGCGAACGATTCGGGGCCCGGCGCTCGATTGGCGAAAACGCAGGTATTCCCCGTAAGCAAAGGGGAAGATCGTAGGGCCGAGCTGTCGCGCGCGCGCGCCGCAGCCCAATTCCGGCGAATGGAAAAATCGGAGGTATTTCGATCACGGCTCCACGCACTCGAGGGTCCCCTCGGCGGCCCGAAACCATTCGATTTTCAGTTGCCGTGTCGGAATGAAGGTGAACAACTTCAGGCATGTATGGTGACGAACTCAGTTACGACGAAGACGATGCCTTCGATTTTTTGCGGAAACTGATGCCGCAGGGCTTTGGCGGGGTGGACGTGATGAGTGAACTCGCGCCGGAGGGCTGGGCGCGGTCCGATTTGGTCCGCGCTTTTCACCCGACGCCGGAACAAGTGTACGCGGAGGCCGTGGCAATGCACGGGAACATGCGGCGACTCCGTCGGCTCGGGCGTGGGCGGTGCGGCGAATCAGAGGGGGCGGGGGATTGGCCGCCGGAGCCGCCGCCCAGGCTGGAAGCGATCCGCGCGGAGTTCGAGGAGACTCCGGTCAAGCCCGACGAGGAATGCCGAGACATCGTGGGGCGCGTGCTGTGGGAGATTTTTTCGGACAACCACTCGGTCATCGACGACGACGGGCGGGAGATTGATTTGGGCAGTTTTCGCGGCACCAGCAGCACGCTCGACGCGTTTGACCGGGGCGACATCGACGAGGAATCGGGCACGGAAGACTGGATGGACGTTTGGGACCGGGGCGACCACATGCGGTTTTACTGCGGGCTGGCCTTTATCTCGGAGCGCGCGGACTACGGTCCGGTTTATGAGATGGTCTTCCGGCGGCTCAAAGGCCTCGGCACGGACTGGATCTACCGTTTCCCCCGAATCGGCATGGTGCGCTTCGAAAAGCCGGACGAGCCGGACAAACCGGAAGAATACTCGCCCTCCGAGGCCTTCGCCAAGGAAGTGAAGAAGCGTGAGGACGACGCCGAGTTCGCCCGGATGGAGGCGGAAATGGAGGCGGCTTACCGGGAATCCGCCGCAGCCGCCGCCAAGGCGAAGCCGCCTCCAATCGTGCAAGCCTACCGCCGTGTTTTCGGGCGGCTGCCCAGTGGCTGGCCGCCGGCATGATGCGCTTCGGGAACACCGAATCGCACGACTAAAGTCATGCGACCACGTAGTTGGAGTGCTTCTCTGTCTCGCCGAAGCGCGCGAAGGCATTTTATGACGCGACGTTTCGACCGCTTGAACGGCGGTGGGAAGCTTCACATGCAGTCGCTCTGCGCAAAGGCCGCACTACTGAAAGGGGGTCGCGCGGCCACGATCATTGGTGAAGTGCGGGCTGCTGTGGTGCGTTGGCCGGAATTTGCAGCAGAGGGGCGGCTCACCGACGAGTGGCGCGACAAGATTCAGAAGGCGTAGAGACTGAAGGTTCCTATGAATTGAGCTTTGAAGTTAGATCGATCCGCCGCGCGAGATTTGTAGGGTCGTGCGCTCTTGGCTGCCATAGCTCGACGTGTCCTACGTGGCTCGATTTGACCTGTGAAGCTCTAAGAGCGGAGAAGGAAATGCTGTTAAAGCACCCCGACGAACAGAGCCTGAGAAAGCAGGTCCGGGAATGGGGCCTTTCCTCCCTGCTCGACGCCGGGTGGGCCCTTTCGGAAGCAGGGGAAACCAGTCCCGCAGAGCTGCACTCCCTCGGAAATCTGGGAGACTGAAAACCGTTAATACCAACCTGGGCACACACGATGATAAAAAACATTACCCGCACTCCACACAGCTGTGGTCAAACCCGGGGTTGCCTGTCCATCTGTTGTGCAACTTTCATAAGTTTTCCGCCCAGCGGGAAACCGCTTCGTGAACCTCGGGGGCGGGGATGAATTCCTGCTCGAGGCGGCCTTTGGGGAGGGATCGGAGGTTCAGAAACAGATCGTGTTCTTCCGGGCTGAGCCCGCTTTCGTGGATGTCGGCACTTTCGGGCTCGACGACGGCTTTATCCGTTGCGTGGCGGGCGAATGTGGGTGCGTCCATGAGCCGGCCTTCCGGCACGAGAAGGCGGAGACGGTTGCCCCCGAGCGCACGCTCAATGGCCCCGCGCCAAGCGCTTTCTTCGTCGCGTTTGGCTTGGGCGCCTTCGAAGGCGCTCTTTTTCCCGGCGAGGTCGGTTTCGCAGGTTTCGACACGCTCGTTCCAGAGGCGGTAGCCGTTTTCGGCGACCCAGCCGGGGAGAAGACGTTTGAGGGACTCCCGGAGTTCAAGCGCTTCGACGCACTGCTCCAGTTGGCGGCCCCCGTCGCGGACGGGGACGAGCGAGCGTTGCTGGCGTTCGGCGAGCAGACCCTTGCGAATCCAGTCGCGCAGCTCGCGGCGGGCAAGGGCCGGCCAGTCGTCGGAACTGATCTCGAATTCGGGATCGTTGGCGTGGGCGGCGAGCAGCCCGGCGAGGCGAACGCGGGCGTCCTCCATGCGGATCTCGCCGCCTTAAGCGTAGGCGAGAATCAAGCCGAGGACAGGGATCGAGGCGTGACCGGGTCGATGACCACTTGACATTAAAACCGTCGAGACTACTGTGACCACATGATCGTGAGTGTCCGAGAGTCCAAAGCACGAATGAGCGAGCTGCTGGCGAAGGCCTGCCAGGGAGAAAGTGTCGTCATTACCGTCCGTGGAAAACCCACCGTGCGACTGGTTCCGATTCGCTCGGACGGGGATTCCGTGGACATGAATCGATGGGCGTGCGAACTCCGGGAGCGTCATTCCGGAGCGAAAGCCGTCCCGGCTGCATCATCCGGCGAGATTCTCGACGATCTTCGCGGCGCATTCTGATCGGATGGCCGACTACTGGGACACCGCGTGCTTGCTGAAGCTGTATTGCGCCGAGGATGATTCGGTCGACTACATCGAGAGAGTGGCCAATGCGGAGGAACCCCTCGTCACTTCCCAACTGACCGAGACCGAGCTGTATTTCGCCTTCCAGCAAAAAGCTGAACGGAACGAAACCGAGGGCGAGTCAGCCGAATCGTTGTTTGCCACCTTCCGAAACGATCTCAACGCCAGCCGGATCCATCTGATCCCTCTGGGTGACGATGTTTTTCAAGAAGCAAGGAGGTTCGCTCTCGAGTGCTACGCCGCATCTCCGGCCGTTTTCCTTCGAACGTTGGACGGAATTCACCTTGCCTCCGCTGTTCTCGCATCCTGCAAACGCGTTTATTCGACGGACGTGCGGATGCGTCAGGCGGTTGAGAGGCTGGGGCTTTTTCATCCCTAATGAGGAATGTAAAACGCGGCCCTTCAATAGAAGGCGGATCGGAGGGGGTCAGTCCGAAAGCGCCGATGAAAACCGGTGAAACACAGAGAA
>CAYVUQ010000223.1:0-3373 GCA_964454915.1 uncultured Puniceicoccaceae bacterium | reverse complement strand
GTGCACGATGTGCGGCAACTGCGCCACGGCCTGCGTTCTCTCTCCCTCCGCCGTCAAATGCGTCCACGCCTACGACGTGTGCGGCTACTGCAAACTGTGCGGCGGATACCACAACGCCAGCGCGCTCGAGCCCGACAGTGCCGCGGAAAACATGCTCTGCCCCACCGACGCAATCATCCGCACCTTTATCGAGGACCCCTACTACCAGTATACCATCGACGAGGACCTGTGCATCGGCTGCGCGAAATGCGTCAAGGGTTGCGCGGACTTCGGAAACGGGTCGCTGTATCTGCAGATCCGGCACAATCTTTGTGTCAATTGCAACGAATGCGCGATCGCGAAGGTCTGCGAAGGCGATGCGATTTCGCGCGTCCCCGCCTCCGACCCCTACATCCCCAAGGGAAGCCGGTTCAAAGGAATCGCTCCGGTCAAGCCCGCCGCCGAGGAGACCTGAGCCGTGGAAACCCACCGTCGCACTCTCGTCAAGTCGGTCCTCTGGCGGATCATCGGCATCGTCTGGACCTGGCTGGGGGCGTACATCATTCTGCTTCTGATCCCGCCGTCCAAAAGTGCCGCCGCCATCGCCGCCAGTGCCATCGTTCTCTATCACCACAGCACCCGCCTGTTCATGTATTACGGCTACGAACGGATATGGAATTCGATCCGATGGGGCCGCGACGAACCGGTCACACCGATCCGCTCCCCTGAAAAACTTGCCTGGGTCGGAGGCGGGATCGCTTCCTTTGTCCTCATCATCTTACTGGCCGCCGCGCTCAAGCACTGAATTCCTCCCCTGAAACGCCCATCACCCGCCCCTTTTCCTTTCAAATGAATCACCACAGTCTGTTTCGAACCCATCTCTCCGTCTGTCGGGTACTGCTGGTACTCGTCGGTCTGGGGCTGATGGCATCGGCCACTCAAGCCGAGGACCGCTTCCCCCGACCCGAGTTCGAAAGCGGGTACAACACCCCCTTTACCGATTTCGAGCACCGGAGCTTTGCCTGGGACGCGGCCGTTGATGTGTCGTTGCTCGTCGTCTTCCTCGGACTGGCGGCCTGGTTGGGAATCCGCCGCCGGAGCCGCCGTGGTCTCTTTCTCCTGACCCTCGGTGCGCTGGTCTATTTCGGTTTCGTACGGGCCGGCTGCGTCTGCCCGGTCGGTTCGATCCAGAACGTAAGCCTCGCGATCTTCGATCCGCTGTATGCGATCCCCGTGGTCGTGCTGATCTTTTTCCTGGCCCCGCTCCTGTTCACGCTCTTTTCCGGCCGGAGTTTCTGCGCCGGGGTGTGTCCCCTGGGTGCGATCCAGGAGGCGGTCATGATCAAGCCGATCACCCTCCCGCGGTGGATGGACCGGGCTCTCGGAATCATTCCCTACGGCTATCTCGGCCTCGCTGTTTTGCTGGTGGCCTCCGGCGGCGGTTTCCTGATCTGTCAATACGATCCCTTCGTGGGCTTCTTCCGCATGGGTGCCCCGGCGGGCATGATCGTCTTTGGTGCGTCGCTGCTGCTCCTCGGCACCTTCGTCGGGAGACCGTATTGCCGTTTTCTATGTCCCTACGGCGTCCTTCTCGGCTGGCTCTCCAAGCTGAGCTGGAAGCATGTGAAGATCACGCCCACGGCCTGCGTGGGCTGCGCCCTGTGCGAAAACTCCTGTCCCTTCGGTGCCATCCGCAAACCGAAACCGGCTGCCGCCGACAATGCCGAAGCGGCCCTCCGGCGCAAAGAGGTTCTCCACTTGCTGCTGCTCTGGCCCGTGATGATCGCCGTCTGGGCGTGGGTCGGATATGTCGCGGCACCCATCTTCGAATGGCTGCGGGTACTCGTCACCGACTACAATGCCCCGGCAGCGAACCTCGCTCCCGGTGGAGCCGTGTTCGGGGGCTTCATGGGATTCGTGGTCATCCTGCTCGCCCTCCGCGAACCGCTGCGCAAGCCGACCGCGGACTACACCATTGATCCGGTCCTCTGCGTCAGCTGCGGACGCTGCTTCGGGGATTGCCCCAAGGAAAGCGAGCTGCGTCGCGGGGAGCTGACCGAATCATCCCCTCTTACCGCATCCGCCCCGGCGACCGTCGCGACGGAAGAATCGGATTCCCCGGAAACCACCTCCACCCATGCCTGAGGAAGATACGAAACGTCCCGCCGAAGAAACCCCCGCCGAAAAGACGGGCGGGTCGAAGGGTCTTCTGCACAGCGAACGCCTTTACCGCCTCCGCGATGGTCTCCCGTGGCCGTTCGTCAACCGCGTGCGGGCAAGCCGGAAACCACTGCTGGTAACGGCTCTCGTCCTCCTCGGCATCTGCGCGCTTTCCCTGATCGGACTGACCATAGCCTGGCAGAGTTTTACCCTGGCTGATCCCCAGCTGGACCCGGAACTCGCCGAGCTGCGCCGCCAGTTCGAAGAGAGTCCCCGCGACGCCGATCTGAAAGAGCAGATTCGCGCCCTGGACCTCGTCCAGCGGCAACGTTTCTTCCAGCGGCACTGGAGGATCGACCTCTTCGGGTGGGCCGCCCTCATCTCGGGCGGTATCGGCCTCCTCTATCTGAAGGGTTGGATCGATGCCGGACGCCGACGCCCCCTGACCTGGAAGATTCCCGCTGCGGCACCGGGGGCGGCCCCGGCGGATTCACCAAACGGAAGCACCGCATCCCCGGCCGCTCCGGTCGCTCCGACAGAGGAGGAACCCCGTGATCCCGACTTCGTCGAGAAGCTGATGGCCAAGCATGGGTCCGAGGCTTCCGCCTTGATCCCGATTCTCAACGCCATCCAGGCCCGCTACCGCTATCTCCCCGATCCCATGATCAAGCTGGTCGAGGACCGACTCGGGCTGAGCCGCGCTCACATCGATGGAGTGATCACTTTCTATCACCAGTTCCGGCTCAAGCCGTGCGGGCGGAGTCTGGTCAAAGTCTGCGTGGGTACCGCCTGCCACGTCGCCGGCGCCGGGCGGATCATCGACCAACTCAAGCGTCGCTTCCACATCCCCGAGGATGGAGATACCGCCCCCGACCGCTCGGTGACGATCGAAGAGGTCGCCTGCATCGGTTGCTGCATGCTCGCACCCGCCGCCGACCTCGACGGCAACATTCTCGGGCCGACCTCCAGCAACGAAATCGCCGCCACCGCACTGAAACCCAGCCCGGAAAAGGTATCCTCGGGAGCAAGGGGCCACGAACACCACGGCTGCGACCACTCCCACACGCATAGTGTGGCACTCTGCCTCTGCTCCAGCTGCCGCGCAAGCGGGGCCGGCAAGGTCGCCACCGCGCTGCAGGACGAGATCCGCCGCCGCAGTCTTCCGGTTAAACTCGAATTTACCTCCTGCGAAGGCGAGAGCTACCGTTCCCCCGTAGTCCACGTGCGCGAAGAC
>CAYVUQ010000222.1:0-3380 GCA_964454915.1 uncultured Puniceicoccaceae bacterium | reverse complement strand
CGTTTTTTCTGATCATTGTCTATGTCCTTCTCCCGTGGATACAGGTAAACGGCCATCCCGCCGTCTTTCTCGATGTCGCCCATCGCCGGTTCCACCTGCTCGGGCTGACCCTGGCGGCAGAGGATTTGTGGATCCTCTTTTTCTTTATCACCGGGCTTGGGTTTTTGCTCTTCTTCGTAACTTCGCTCTTCGGACGCCTGTGGTGCGGCTGGGCGTGTCCCCAGACGGTTTTCATGGAGCACGTATTCCGCCGCATTGAGCGGTGGATCGACGGTCCGGCCCGCAAGCAGAAGGAGCTGGCCCGCATGGAGTGGTGCCCCGGGAAGGTTTTCAAACGGGTGGCCAAGCACGGCGTGTTCGTTCTGCTCGCGGCGGTGATCGCCCATGTTTTCCTGTCCTACTTTATCTCGGTTGATGCCCTTTTCGCCTGGATGGGCGAAGGACCGACCGCCCACCCGAAGGCCTTTGCTTTCATCGTCGCGGTGACGGGAGTCCTCTACTTCAACTTCGCCTGGTTCCGCGAGCAGCTCTGCCTGATCATCTGCCCCTACGGACGCCTCCAGTCCGCGCTCATCGACGACGACACCGTGGTTATCGGTTACGACGAGGGCCGCGGTGAGCCAAGGGGCCGTCCACGCAAGGGGGTCGATCTCGGAGATTGCATCGATTGCCACCGTTGCGTCGAGGTCTGCCCGACCGGTATCGACATCCGCCAGGGCTTGCAGATGGAGTGCGTGGCCTGCTCGAACTGCGTGGACGCCTGCGACGAGGTGATGGACAAGATCGGACGTCCCCGGGGGCTGATCCGCTACGATTCCCTCAACGGCCTGGCGGGCAAGGGCAAAAGGTTCCTGCGCCCGAGGCTGTTTCTCTACTTTGCGCTGATGAGCTTCGGTGCGGCGGCCTTTGCCATCTCGGTCACCAGGATCAAGCCCGGCAATCTCGGCGTTGCCCGGATGACCGGAACCCCGTTTTTCATGACCGACGAGACGGTGCGCAACCAGTTCAACCTGCGGCTGATCAACAAGCGCAATCAGCCCGTCACTTACACCCTTTCGACCCGCTCGGGAGAGGACCTCCTGGAGACGGTCGGCTTCGACAAGCCGGTCACCGTTCCGCCGATGGAGGAGACGGTCCGCCCCTTCGTTATCCTTCTGCCAAGGGAGGGATATGACGGCCCCTTTCCGGTGCGGATCGAGATCACCGGCCAGCCCGGGGATTTCACGATTTCCGAAGAGGTGGAGTTCCTGGGCCCCGACCCCCGGTTGTTCGGACGGGAGTGAGGAGGTGCGTCGAAGGCGATGAGCGAGGACAGACAGGTGGACAGGCTTGAGGGTCTCAGAAAGAAGGTGGATGTTGAAGGTCTTCGTCTGCAGAAGGAGGAAAGACGAAGAAAGAGAATCGAGGCAGATGAACGGGTGCGAAGTGGAAAACGGAGTGCCCGTCTTCTCTTTTTGGTGAGTTTTGTCTTATCGCCAGCGGTCTTCTACGCTTGCTACCACTGTTCTCGGCGTTGCTGTATCGTTTTTTCTGATAATGACGGTTTGGTTTATCGGGCCGTTCGATTAGCCCGACGACCGGGCATTCTTTTTCCGAGCCCGAGGCACCTTTGAAGGAGGGAGCAACACTATCCGTACGGCCTGGTCGAGAGCGGCGGCGTCTTCTTCGGGGGTCCAGGGGATTTCCCTGCCTCCGGTGAGGTCGTTGTGGATGCCGAAATAGCGGCGTGTCAGCTCGATGCGGAGGTCGTCGGGTGCGGGCGGGAGTTCGGCGTCGTTGTAGGGGTCGCACCGCTCGGAATACCAGAGGCGGAGGAACTCCTTGTCGGCACTCTCCGGCTCCTCCCCCCGTGAGAGGCGACCGGGCAGGGATTCCGCTTTCCAGAACCGGCTGGAATCGGGGGTGTGGATTTCGTCGATCAGGACCAGCCCGCCGTCCGGGTCCAGGCCGAACTCGTACTTGGTGTCGGCCAGGATGTAGCCAGCCTGTGCAGCGGCGCGGGCTCCAAACTCGAAGAGGGCGAGGGCGGCGGTAGAGGCCTGCTCCCAGGTCCGGGCGTCGAGCAGTCCGCGCGAGACCGCTTCTTTCCCCGAGAGGGGCTCGTCGTGGTCGGCATCCTTGGTGGTCGGGGTGAGAATGGGGACGGGTAGGGGATCGTTCTTGCGGAGGCCGTCGGGGATGCGGTTTCCGCAGTATTCGCGGACACCTTTTTTGTAATGGGTCCACAAGGACGTGGAGGTCGATCCGGTGATGCGGCCCCGGACCACGAATTCGACGGGGACGGGTCGGCAGCGGCGGGCGACCAGAATGTTGGGGTGCGGGATGTCGATGAGGTGGTTGGCGACGATGTGGCGGGTCTCGGCGAACCACCAGGCCGAGAGAAGGTTAAGCACCCGTCCCTTCAGCGGTACGGTCGTGATCGCGCGGTCGAAGGCACTGAGACGGTCGGTGGAGACGATCACCAACCGGTCGTCGGCGGGGTAGATGTCGCGGACTTTTCCTTCTGCGCGTTCGGGGGCGGCGTTGGTCCGTTCGATGACCGAGGAGAGCAACCTGCGTTCGTGGCTGTCGATTTCGGAAAGGCGCATCAGCCGGTCCTTTCGCAAATCCGGTCCGCCACCGGGTTGTGGAGGATGTGGGTTGAGAGAATCCGGGGGAGGAGGCTGTTACGTTCCTCTGCCGAGGCGAAGCAAAGAATCCATTCGGTCGAATAGCCGAGCCGTTTGGGATAGGCGAGGTGGAAACGGTGGCGCAATGTTTCCAGAACCCGGCGTCCGCGCAGGTCGTCGCGGGCGGTGACCCGCAGGACGGCGGTGACGGACGGATCGCCCCGGTCGCTCCGGTCGATGAACTCCTTGTTCGGATTGAAAAGTTCGCCTGTGCGAGCGATTTCCTGCTCCCAGCCGGAGGGAAACGCGCCGCCTTCCAGGTGCCAGACTGCGCGTCGTTCAACGCCAACCGGCAGTCCGATCCTGTGGAGGCATTGCTCCACGGATTTGGCCGTGGTGTCGGTGATGACGAGGGAGATGGGAAGGGTCTGTGCGCCGTCGGCCTCAGCCGGGCACGCGAGGGTTTCTTCCGTTTCGGGGGAGAAGGCGAGCGGATCGGACTTCGTAGTGTCGCCCTCCTCCATGTGAGCCCGCATCGAGGCGAAGACAGCGTCGCCGCCCGGAGTGCGTTCCGGGTGCGGCATCATGGCCATGACGTTGCCAGCCGGATTGCAGACGGCGGCAAGATTCGCGGCGGAGCCGTTGGGATTCACCGGGAAGTGGGGGTCGGCCTCGCCGCCGGGGTCGCAGTATTGGAACACGCCCTGTCCCCTGGAGAGGAGTTCCTCCAGAAGAGCGGGCGGGGCCAGGAAGCGCCCCTCGGCGTGGGCG
>CAYVUQ010000221.1:0-3413 GCA_964454915.1 uncultured Puniceicoccaceae bacterium | reverse complement strand
CCAGAACTGTGCAACATTCTCTTCGACATACCCCCACCAAACACAAAACATCCACACAAGGCAAGGATAATTTTGACAGAGAAATTAATGCAAGAAAATTTATGACTGACAAAATCTTTCGATTTGTTGCGAGAGTGCACGCAATCAAGGCCCGGGCATGGCCGTGGAACGGCGCAAACTCGAAGGGACAAGGACTGCGTCGCGCACCGGTTTCCTTGACTTACTTGGGTGCGGACGGGATGTTGGCGGTTTGCCATGTCGCCAGAGCCCGAAGAAGTACGAACGAACCTTTACCTGACCGGTTTCATGGGGACCGGAAAGTCTTCCATCGGTCGGGTGGTGGCCCGGGCACTGCGGTATCGCTTTATCGACGCCGACCGTTGGATCGAGAAGTCGGTCGGGATGAAGATACCTAAAATCTTTGCCGAGAAAGGGGAGGCCTGGTTCCGGGAACAGGAGAGGTTGTTCGCTGAGGAGGGCCATCCCGACCATGGTTGCGTCGTCGCCTGCGGTGGCGGAATGATCACGGTGCCGGAGACCCGGAAGGTACTGGAGCGTAAGGGGCTCCTCGTCGCGCTTTTCGCCTCGCCGGAAACGGTCCTGGCCCGGACCTCGCGCAACAAGAACCGGCCTCTGCTGCGCACCGCCGATCCGGAGGCCCGGATACGGGAGCTCATGGAGGAACGCAGGGTGGTCTATCAAACGGTGCCCCAGGCGGTTTCGACCGACGGGCGGTCTTTCAGCGAGGTGCGCGACGCTGTTCTCAGGATATACAGGTCGCACCAAAGCCAGAAGTGGGCGAAGTGATTCAGGAACGGTGTTGTCATCTCCGGTTTCCTCCCGCAACGTTGGGGTCCAATGAACTCTCTCGAACAACTCAAAAAATTCACCACCGTGGTCGCCGACACCGGGGACTTCCAAAGCATCAAGGCCTACGAGCCCCAGGACGCCACCACCAATCCGACGCTCATCCTGAAGGCGATGGGCAAGCCTGAATATGAGCCCCTTCTCGAAGAGGCGATTGCCGAGGCCACTGGAAAGAACGGAGCGGACTCCAAAGTGGAAACCGTGATCGACCATCTTCTTGTCCATTTCGGCCTTGAAATCCTCAAGATCGTTCCCGGACGGGTTTCCACCGAGGTGGACGCCCGTTTGTCCTTCAACGTGACCGGCAGCGTGGAGAAGGCCAAGGAGTTGATCCGGCTCTACGAGGAGAATGGAATCGCGCGCGAGCGTGTATTGATCAAGCTGGCTTCGACCTGGGAGGGCGTTGAGGCGGCGCGGCACCTGCAGAAGGAGGGGATCAACTGCAACATGACGCTCATGTTTTGCCTCGCCCAGGCGATCGCTGCGGCGGAGGCGGGAGCCAGGCTCGTTTCGCCCTTCGTCGGTCGCATCCTCGATTGGCACAAGGCCGCCGAGAGCCGGGACTTCGCTCCCGAGGACGATCCGGGCGTCGAGAGCGTGCGCACCATCTACAATTACTACAAGAAGTTCGGCTACGAAACCGAGGTGATGGGAGCCAGCTTCCGCAATGCAGGCGAAATCCTCCATCTGGCCGGTTGCGACCTGCTCACCATCAGCCCGGACCTGCTCGAGGAACTGCGCGGGTCCGACGCTCCGGTGGAGGAGAAACTCTCTGAAGACGCCGCCCTCAACGAACCTATCCGCAAGATCGAGATCGACGAGGAATCGTTCCGCTGGATGCTCAACGAGGACCAAATGGCCACCGAGAAACTTTCCGACGGCATTCGGCGTTTCGGTGCCGATATGAACAAAGTGAGGAGCAAAATCCGTGAGCGAATCGGCTGAGCCACTTTCCGCCGCCGCCAGACTGGCCCGGTACCTGGACAAGACACCGGTCGTGCCGGACAGTTGCTGGATTGCCGGAACCGCGTCCGTGTACGGCGATGTGGTGTTCGGTGAACGGTGCAGTGTCTGGCCCTCCGCCGTCGTCCGGGCCGATATCAATTCCATACGGATCGGGGACGAGACCAATATCCAGGACGGTGCCGTGGTGCATCTGGCGGACGATTTCGGGGTGGTCCTCGGCAGGCGCGTCACGGTTGGCCACGGTGCCATCGTCCACGCCTGCGAGATTGGCGACGACTGCCTGATCGGGATGGGGGCTACGGTGCTCGACGGAGCGAAGATCGGTCGTGAATGCATCATCGGTGCGCACGCGCTGGTTACACAGGGGGCCGTCGTTCCGGACGGATCTATGGTCCTCGGCACTCCGGGGAAAGTCGTCAAGACCCTTTCGGCGGAAGCCCGCTCCGATCTCAGGCACTGGGCACTCAAATACGTGGAAGTCTCGCGGGGCTTCAAGGAGCGTGGCCTGAAGTGATCCGGCATCTGCCGCTTTTTCACTGGACCAACCGTTCCAACCTGCCAAAACTCGAAGACTTTCTTTTCTGATTGTATCATGTCCGACCAACCTCTCAAAGACCTCGACCCCCGCATCCGCAAACAAGTCGAAAAGGCCCGCAACAGTCTCAAGTCCGGCAGTGCTGCGTTCGCCGTAGAAATCTGTATGGGACTGGTGGACAAATATCCGGGATGTGTCGAGGTGCGCGAAGTTCTGCGGGAAGCCCAGCGGGCGAGCAAGGGTGGCAAGAAGAAGTCATTCCTCTCGGGGTTCGCTTCCAAGCCCCTTGCCATGCTGGGCGGGATGAGCGTGAAAAAGGATCCTGCCAAGGCGATGATCCAGGCGGAAAAGATTTTGCGCGACGATCCCGACAGTGCCGATGCCCACAAACTTCTCGGTGATGCCGCCCTGGCGAAAAAGCTTCCGCACACAGCCGTTTTCGCCTTCGAAAATGCGTTGGAGAGCAACCCTGCCGATACTCCGATCGCCCGCAAACTTGCCAACCTGTACCTGGAGGTCGGGCGGATCGAGGATTCCATCCGCCTTTGTGACCGGATTTTGAAGGACTCGCCCGGCGACGGCGATGCCCAGGAGATCGTCAAACGGGCGTCCGTTGCCCAGTCCATGGAAAAGGGCAAATGGGAGGAAGAGGGCGACTTCCGCTCCAAGCTCAAAGACAAGACCGAGGCGGAGAGCCTCGAACAGGCGAGCCGCTCGACCACAAGCGAGGAGAACCTCGACAAATTGATCGAGGATACCCGTCAGCGGATCGAATCCGAGCCGGAGAACCTCACCAACTATCGCCAGATCAGCACCTATTTCCAGCGGAAGGGCGACTACGAGTCCGCCATTTCATGGATCCGCGAGGCGCGTAAATTGGAGGCCGGTAAGGCGGATGTCACCCTCGAGCGGCTCGAAACCAAACTCTACCGCGACCGGATGGACGGATTGATCGCCGCCAAGAAGAGCGAGTTGGAGGCCGATCCCGACAACGCCGATCTGAAGGCGGAGCTGGATGAGTTGCTCAAGGAGAGAAAGTCCCACC
>CAYVUQ010000220.1:0-3426 GCA_964454915.1 uncultured Puniceicoccaceae bacterium | reverse complement strand
GTCCCGAAGGGTTCGGGCCTCGGGACCAGCAGCATCTTGTCAGCGACCGTTCTTGCCTGTCTCAACGAAATCGCGGGTTTGGGGTGGGACACCATCGACATCGGCAACAGGGTCCTGGCCCTCGAACAGATGTTGACCTCCGGGGGCGGTTGGCAGGATCAATTTGGCGGCACGGTGAGCGGAGTGAAGATGCTGGAAACCTCCTCGGGTCTGGATCAAACACCGGAAATCCGCTGGTTGCCGGATCATCTGTTCACCGATCCGGCCCACAAATCGTGCCAGCTTCTCTACTACACCGGTATCACCAGAGTCGCTCGCAACCTTTTGGCTGAAATCGTTCGGGGGATGTTTCTGAACCGCCGTGAGCATCTCGCCTGCCTCGGCGATCTTTATGAGCACGCTTTGGCCGTGCATGAAGGACTGCAGAAAGGAGACTACGAGCTTCTCGGTCGGCTGGTGGAGAAAACGTGGCGTTTGAACAGAACTCTGGACGCAGGTACCAATCCCCCGGCGATCCGTGAGCTTCTGGCACCCGTTGAGGATATGCTTATCGGGAAAAAATTGCTCGGTGCCGGCGGCGGGGGATACTTGCTGATGATGGCCAAAGACCCGGAAGCCGCTGTGCGGGTGAGGCGTCTTCTGGAAGCAAATCCTCCCAACCCGGGAGCCCGGTTCGTCGATTTCTCTCTTTCCCGGACCGGACTCCAGGTCACCCGCAGTTGATTCCTCGGGCAGCGTCGGTCTCATCCGGATCCGTATGCGCTCTTGAAGCCGGTGGCGTTTCGGAGAAACTGCACCCGTGGAAGCACCAACAATCGAATTCGATGCGGAAAGGGTCGAGGCCCTTCTCGCAGGAACCGACGGACCCGCGTTGGAGGCGTACCTGCGTGACCTGCCCTCCTCCGAGAGAGCGCGTTTGCTCTCTCGAATGGAGGAGGAAGACCGCGAGAAACTTCTTTCCCTGATCGAACCGGCCTTCGCCGCCGACCTGATCCGGGGCCTCGGCGAGACGCAGTCCATTGAGATTCTCGAATCCGTCGATCCGGATCTGGCCGCGCGTGTGGTCGATCTTGTGCCCAGCGACGAACAGGCCGACCTGCTCTCCGGGTGCGACGAGGAGACCGCCGAAAA
Organism: uncultured Puniceicoccaceae bacterium; assembly: GCA_964454915.1. GTDB lineage: Bacteria > Verrucomicrobiota > Verrucomicrobiia > Opitutales > Puniceicoccaceae > Puniceicoccus. The sequence continues at coordinate 2,295 of CAYVUQ010000220.1, read as the reverse complement.
GATTCTGGCCGCGATGAGCCCGGAGGAGGCCGAGGACGCCCGGGACCTCATGCGCTACGAGTGGGACACCGCCGGGGGCATGATGATCACCGAGTTTCTCGCCTTCCCCGAAAACACCACTGTCGGCGAAGTGGCCGAGAATCTGCGGGCCAACCGCGACCGTTATGCCGATTTCGATATCCAATACGTGTACGTGACCGACCGGGCAGGAAGACTTCTCGGCGTTCTCCGATTGCGCGATCTCGTCCTCGCCCGCCCCGCAGACAGGGTCGCGGGGTTGATGATCCGCGATCCCGTCTCGGTCCTGGCGGAGGCCGGACTGCACGATCTGTATCGGCTTTTTCTCGACAATCATTTTCTCGGTCTGCCGGTGGTCGATGCCGCCGGGCACCTGCTGGGCGTGTTGCAGCGCACCGCGGTAGAGGAGTCGATGAGCGAAGAGGCCACCGAGAACTACCTGAAAATGGCCGGTCTCCAGGGAAACGAGGAGCTGCGTTCCATGCCCCTTGCGACCCGGAGCCGCAGGCGACTTTCCTGGCTCTCCATCAATATTGTTCTCAATGTGATTGCCGCCAGCGTCATCGCCATGAACAAGGCGACCCTCGAGCAGGTGATCGCACTCGCGGTCTTCCTTCCCATCATCTCCGACATGAGCGGCTGCTCGGGCAACCAGGCGGTGGGGGTGAGCGTGCGGGAACTCACCCTCGGTCTGGTCCGTCCGAAAGAGCTGGCCCGCGTTTTCGTCAAAGAGGCCTCGGTCGGGTTGATCAACGGGCTGGTCCTCGGACTGTTGGTCGCGGTGGCCGGCTCGATCTACCAGACGAACGCATGGTTCGGTCTGGTGGTGGGAGGTGCCCTTGCACTGAACACTGTAGTGGCTGTCGTCATCGGCGGTTTGGTTCCACTGATTCTCAAGGGGCTTCGCCTCGACCCGGCACTCGCTTCCGGACCGATCCTCACCACCGTCACCGATATGTGCGGCTTCTTTTTTGTCCTGTTCTTCGCATCGCAACTGCTGGATAAACTGGTTTGATGGTCCGGTATTGATGTTCGTTCGTCTTTCCAGATTCCGCTTCGCTGCGGGCTTGGCTGCAGCGGTCCTGTGCTCCGCCGTCTCCCCGGCCTCCGCCATTTGGCAGGTCGAAGAGAATTTCTGGCCGTTTTCGGTCGATCTCGACCATCCGCCGACAGGGGGGCGGTCGGAACAGTTTCTCGGTCCGTTCGTCGAGCGGCGGCAGGGTCCGGAGGTGGACTGGACCGCAGTGCGTCCGCTCTGGGTCGATTATGTGCGCAAGCAGCCCCTCGATCCGCACAGCCTGCACGTCCTCTATCCCCTCTACAGCCTCAGGTCCAACGATGCCGGTTCGTACTGGAATCTGATCTACCTGCTGCGCGGATCGCACTACGAAACGGACGGCACCCTCGACAGCCGGACCTTTGAGTTTATCCCGTTTTATTTCGACCACGACTACCCCAAGTCGCCGGACAATACCTATTGGGGGCTGCTTCCCGTTTACGGCGAGGTCAAGGATCGCCTTTTCCAGGACCGCATTTCCTGGGTCCTGGCCCCGTTCTACATGGAGTGGGAGAACAACGGGGCGATCACCTACGGCACCCCCTGGCCCTTTGTCCGCTACCGCACCGGAAACGGCAACGAAGGGTTTGCCCTTTGGCCGCTCTTCGGCTCCTACGAGAAACCGGGGCACTCGCGCTACAATTACATGTTCTGGCCGCTGATCTTCGATAGTGCCAAAAATCTGGATACCGATGAGCCCTCCGTCGCCTACGGCTTTCTCCCGTTCTACGCATATCAGGAGGGTCCCGGCGGCCTGGTCTCGGAAACCTGGCTGTGGCCGTTTTTCGGGTACACGGATATCGAGAATCCGCAATACAGCGAGACGCGCTACTTCTGGCCCTTCCTCGTCCAGGGTCGCGGCTCAATGTACGTCAACCGCTGGGGTCCGTTCTACACTCACTCGATCCGCAAGGGAGTCGATAAAAAGTGGTGGATGTGGCCGCTCTTCAAACGCGTCTCGCACGACACTCCCCGGCTGAACATCCGGACCTGGAGTTTTCTCTACGTTCTTTACTGGGGGCAGACCCAGACCGCCCTCGACCCCGATCTGGACTTCCGCGCATCCAAGACCTTCGCCTGGCCGTTCTTCAGCCACCGCAACGACGGCCAGGGGCTGCGGCAGTTCCAGCTCTTCACCCCCCTGCTGCCGTGGTTCAAGAACAACGAGATCGTGCGCGACCTGTATTCCCCGCTTTTCGGTATCTACCGCTACGAAAGGA